>JANNNM010000559.1:0-6086 GCA_031398535.1 Betaproteobacteria bacterium
ATGTCGAGATGCTGGCCAGCCTGTACTACGAGCCGCTGTGGATGTTCCATCACGACGACCTGCCGGTCACGCAGATCAACCAGCTGGTCGGCAAGCGCGTGGCCGTCGGGCCGCTGGGCAGCGGCACGCATGCGCTCGTCACGACGCTGATGGCCGCCAACGGCATCACGCCCGCGAGCGCCGACATCCGCGCGATCGGCGGCGCCGATGCGCTGAAGGCGCTGCAGCAGCGCGAGATCGACGTCGCGTTCTTCGTCGGCGGCGCCGGCACGCCGACGATCCAGCAGGCACTGCGCGATCCGGCGCTGGAGATCGTGACGCTGGCGCGCGCCGAGGCCTACCAGCGGCGCTTTCCGTTCCTGACCCGGCTGACGCTGCCGATGGGAACGATCGACCTTGCCAAGAACATTCCCAACGCGCCCATCGAGTTGATCGGCACCAAGGCGATGCTGGCGGCGCACGAGAATCTCCACCCCGCGCTGATCAGCGTGCTGATCGACACGGCGCGCGAAGTCCACAACGAGCAGGGGTATTTCGAGAGCGCGGGCGAGTTCCCCGGCACGGCGCCCGTGGACCTGCCCGTCTCGGTCCATGCGGACCAGCACCGGCGCTTCGGCCCGATGTATCTCTACCGGATCATGCCGTTCTGGGCCGCATCGCTGATCGAGCGGATGCTGATCATCGTGGTGCCGCTGCTGGCGGTATTGGTGCCGCTCGCCAACTACCTGCCGCAGGTGATGCGCTGGCGGGTGCGTTCGCGGATCTACCGCTGGTATGGAGAACTGGCGATGCTCGAGCGCGACATTGCCACGCGCGAAGGCACGCTGCCCATCGCGCAGTGGCGCCGCGACCTCGACCGCATCGAACAGGCCGTATACAGGATCAAGACGCCGGTCAGCTATGCCAGCGAGCGCTACACGCTGCGCGAGCACGTGGCGCTGGTCCGGCAATCGGTGGAAGCAAAGGCCGGCGCCGACGCCCGAGAGGTCAAGGCTCCGCGACCCTAGCGGCCGATCACGGCGCGGGCGGCAGGAACGCGCGGATCAGCGCCAGCGTCTTCTCCGGCGCTTCCACCATCGGCGAATGGCCGGCGCCGTCGATCACCACGACCTTGCTGCCGGGCACCTTCGCGTAGAAGCTGGCGTTGGCGGGTGGCACGATCGCATCCTGCGCGCCGACGATCGCGAGCAATGGAGGCGCCGGCTTCAGCGCAGCAAGGCGCTCCCACGGCGCCTTGGCCTTGCGAAACGCGATGCTGCCCTCGTGCGCATTGCGAAAGCCGGAGTAGGTCAGTTGCTTCAGGTCCGCGACGAAGCGTTCGGGCACGAGGTATCCGGGCGCGAAACCCTGCGCCAGCCCGCGCCGCAGGCCGTCTTCGGTCTGGAAGTGCACGAGCAGCTGGCCCAATCCCGGCGTCAGGAAGGCTTCGGTCATCGGCGTGAAGGTGGTGCCCAGCGTGGGCGGGCTGTCGATCAGGACCATGCGCTCGATGCGCGCGGGCTGCATCTCGGCCAGCGCCGCCGTGACCTCCCCACCCATCGAATGCGCGATCACGGTGACACGGTCGACCTTCAATTTGTCGAGCACGGCCGCCACCAGTGCCGCCTGCCGTTCGATCGTGTAGCCGTCGCGCGGCGCCGCCGTGCCGCCATGGCCGATGAGGTCGATGCGGATCACGCGATGATCGCGCGCCAGCGCCGGCGCGATGCCGTCCCACCAGTCCATCGCCGCGCCGAAGCCGTGGATCATCACGATGGGAGGTCCGGCACCGTCGACGCGAACATTGGCCGGGACCACGCCGGTGTCCATGATCGTGCCGCCATCGCGCGCCACCGCGTCGCGCGTCTTGCCGCTGACCCACAGCGCGTTGGCCATCGTGGCCAGCGCCAGCACGACCAGCGCCATGCCCACGCGCTTCATCGCGCGGCCATCATTGTTCGACTTCGTGCTCATCCTTCGTTCTGTCCCGTAGTCGTGGTGGAATTGAAGCGCAGTCCCAACGCGGACAGTTGGCTGATCTGTGTGTCGTCGAAGCCCCAGTCGACCAATGCCTCGCGGCCATTGCAGCCGCGTTCCGGCGCGGGGCCGCGCACGCCGCCGGGCGTACGTGACAGGCGCGGGGCGGGCGCAGGCTGCGGTACGCCGCCGACCTCGACGTGACTGCGCCGCGCCACCGCATGCGGATGCGTGGCCGCTTCCGCAAAGGTCAGCACTGGCGATACGCAGGCGTCCACGCCATCGAACACGCGCGACCATTCGTCACGGGTGCGCATGGCCAGCACGGCAGCGAAACGTGCGCGCAAGGCGGGCCAGCCGGCGCGATCGTTCTGGTCCGGCAGCGCTTCGCCGTCGAGTCCAAGACCGCGCAACAGCGCCGCGTAGAACTTGGGTTCGATGGCCCCGACGGCCACATGCCTGCCATCGCGCGTCGCATAGGTGTCGTACCAGGGTGCGCCGGAGTCGAGCACATTGGTGCCGCGCGCATCCGTCCAGCGCTGCGCAGCCTGCATGCCCCAGAACATCGTCGTCAGCAGCGACGCGCCTTCGAGCATCGCCGCATCCACCACCTGCCCCGTGCCGGACTGGCGCGCCTCGAGCAGCGCACACAGCAGTCCGAAACCGAGCAACATGCCGCCACCGCCGAAGTCGCCGACGAGATTGAGCGGCGGGACCGGTGCCTCGCCCACCCGGCCGATGGCATGCAATGCGCCCGACAACGCGATGTAGTTGATGTCATGGCCGGCACGCGCAGCCAGCGGGCCGTCCTGGCCCCAGCCGGTCATGCGGCCGATCACCAGTTTCGGATTGGCGGCCAGCAGCACGTCCGGTCCCAGCCCCAGCCGCTCCATCACGCCGGGACGAAAGCCTTCGATGACGATGTCCGCGCGCGCCACGAGTTGCAGCGCCGCGGCCACGCCCGCCGGCGACTTGAGATCGAGCATCACCGAGCGGCGGCCGCGCAGCATCACGTCGTTCCAGCGCTCGCGGTCGAAGCCGAGGCCCGGATCGCTGCCACGATCCACCAGCAGCACGTCCGCGCCCATGTCGGCCAGCAGCATCCCGCAGAACGGGCCCGGGCCGAGTGCTTCGAATTCCAGTACACGCACGCCGGCCAAGGGTCCCATGATGCTATGTTAGCGCGTGATCGCAGTGACGGGACGCGCGTGGCATGCCCGGCTGTTGGTCCTGGAGCAACGGATGAGAGAGAACCGCCTGCGCACGATCTGGCAATCCGGCGGCGCCGCCGTCAACGGCTGGCTGGCCATTCCCAACGGCTTTTCCGCCGAGACGATGGCCCACCAGGGCTGGGACACGCTGACGATCGACCTGCAGCACGGCGTCGTGGATTACCAGGCGATGGTGGGCATGCTGCAGGCGATCTCGACGACAGCCACGGTGCCGATCGTCCGCGTGCCGTGGCTTGAACCCGGCATCCTGATGAAGTCGCTCGATGCCGGTGCGTACGGCGTGATCTGCCCGATGGTCAATACGCGCGAAGACGCGCAGAAGCTCGTCGCCTACACGCACTACGCGCCGCGCGGCACCCGCAGCTTCGGCCCGGTGCGCGCGTTGCTCTACGGCGGCGCCGACTATCCGAAGCATGCCGACGACACCATCGTCGTGTTCGCGATGATCGAAACAGCGCAGGCGCTGGACAACCTCGACGCCATCCTGTCGGTGGAAGGCCTCGACGCGATCTATATCGGGCCCTCCGATCTTGCGCTGTCGCTGGGCTGCGCGCCCAACATGGACGAACCCGAACCCAAGGCAGCCGAGGCCATCGACCACATCCTGGCGCGCGCCAAGGCGCACGGCGTGGTCGCGGCGATCCACAACACAGGCCCCGACGTCGCGCTGCAACGCATCGCCAAGGGCTTCCAGCTCGTCACCGTCAGCTCGGATGCGCGATTGATGGCGGCGGGCGCGCAAGCAGTGATGGCGAAGATGCGCACGGCGCAGCCGCCGGCGGCGTCGAAGTCGTATTAGGTCCTGAAGCTGACTTTTTCGCGCCACCCCGAGGGTACGGCGTGTTGCGGTGGATCGCCACGGATCCGCCGTTCACTCCTGCAGGACATAGTGTCCGCCCTGCTTCTGTTCGGCCAGGCCCGGGGGCAGCGTCTTGTCGGCCAGCGTGTCGATCCACGCATCGGCAGAATCCCGGGGATCGTAGCCCAGCGCGTAGGCGCGAGCGTTGTCCCACCAGCAACGCTGGTTGCGCGACACGCCATACACCAGCTCGTAGTGGAAGTCGGCGGTCAATCCGGTCTCGACCAGACGGACCAGATCACCCGCGCTTAGCCACGTGGACAGCATTCGCGCGTCGGTCGGTTCCGGACACATCGAACCGATCCGCATGCCGAAGGCGCTGATGCCGAACTTGTCGGCATAGAGGCTGGCCATGCTTTCCGTGAAGGCATGGGCCACGCCGTAGCGGCTGTCGGGCCGCGCGCGCAGCGCCGGATCGGCACGCGCGCTGCGATCCTCGAAGCCGACCGCGTGATTGCTGCTGGCAAACACGATGCGACGAGTACCGGCGCGACGCGCGGCCTCCCACAGGTTGGTACCGGGGATGAGGTTGTTACCCAGAATCTGCGGCCATGGCGCTTCCCGCGGATAGCCGGCAAAGTGCGCGACGACATCGACCCCGTCGAGCAACCGGTGGACTGCCTCGGCGTCGCCGAGGTCGCAGATCACGATTTCGGCATGCGCTTCCGGATCGGGAATCGGCCGCACGTCGGTAAGCCGCAGTTGTGGCCACTGCGCGCCGAGACCGCGGCGCACCGCCGTGCCCAGCCGGCCCGCAGCACCGGTGATCAGCAGGCGTCCCGGACGCGTCACTTCACGCCCCGCCGTGGGGTACGCGCTGCGCGCGCCAGCGGGTGTACTCGTCGCGGCGCGTAGGTGAGGTCAGCGGATACAGGCCCTGCAACGGCCCGTCGCCGGCGCCGATACGCTCCTCGACGAAACTTTCATAAAGTGTCTGCTCGATGCATTCGGCCGCCACTTCCGCGGCAATCGACGCTGGAATGCACACGACGCCTTCGCCATCGCCCACCATGATGTCCCCGGGATAGACCGCCACGCCACCGCAGGCAATCGGCAACCCCACATCGATGGCATGGTGACGAATGAGGTTGGTCGGCGCCGACGGCTGCGAGTGGTAGGCAGGAAAGGCCAGCTTCGCGATCTCGGGAGAGTCGCGAAAACCACCGTCGGTTACCGCACCGGCCGCACCCCGGTGCATCAGCCGCGTGAGCAGGATGCCGCCGGCCGACGCCGCGCGCGCATCGCCGCGGCTGTCGATGACCAGTACGGCCCCGGGCGGACAGTCCTCGATCGCCCGGCGCTGCGGATGCTCGGGATCTTCGAATACGCGCAGATGATCGAGATCCTCCCGCGCCGGGATGTAGCGCAGCGTGTAGGCAGGTCCGACCATGCGCGGCGCGGCCGGATTGAGAGGCCGCGGTCCGTACAGGCATGCATTCGCAAAGCCACGCTTCCAGAGCACGGTGGTCAGCGTGGCGGTCGACACGGTCCGCAACTGGCTGAAAAGAACATCGTTCGGCATGGTCATTGGTCAGGTGGATCCAGGTTGAACGCGCACTTGCGGTTGGTGACGCCGCGCAGATGCGAAGTGCGCTGGGGTTGCGAATAGAGATACTGATTCTCGGTACCAGGTTGCCACCCACCGCTGGCGATCGCCACGTTGCCCTGGCTGGGATGCGCCGCGACGAAGGCTTCATCAATGTCGATGCCGAGCCCCGGCGCCGTCGGCACGCGGATGAAGCCGTCCTCAACGGCAAGCGCCGGCAGTGCGGCCTGCGCGCGACCACTCCAGTCGGGCAGCATCCGTTCCAGCAGCAGCGCGTTGGGAATCGCAGCCAGCAGGTGCACGGCGGCGCACTCCGCTACCGGGCCCAGCGAGCCTGCGTGCGGCGCCAGCGTGACGAATGCAGCCTCGGCGGCGGCGGCAATCTTCTTCAACTGCGTGATGCCGCCGGCGCGACCGGGATCGGGCTGCAACACGTCGACCAACCCCTCTGCCAGCAGGAGTTGCGGTCCCCACAGTGTGGCGAGGCGCTCGC
>JANNNM010000564.1:0-4360 GCA_031398535.1 Betaproteobacteria bacterium
ACGCCGGCCGTGGCCTTGCGCGTGGCCAGCCACATGAAGCCGAGGCCCACGAAGCCGAGCAGGACGGACATCACCAGCGTATCGACGTTGATCGTCCAGAAGCTGCCTTGGCCGACCGGCTGCTGCAGGAACGTCAGGTGATGCTTGATGTACTCGGAGGGGGATGCGTAGCCGGCGGCCGCCATGGGGATAGGTCGAGTTAGGGTTTTGGATTGCGGTCGAAAAAGGCCATGCTGAACAACAACACCGTGATCACGAACGTGGTGAAAAATGCCGCCGGGACAACATCCTTGTATGCCGTCAACACCAGCCAGAGCTGGAGGATGATCACAAGGATCTTGCCGGCCTCGGCGCGGAACATCGCGGCCACCGTGGCACCTGCGGACGTCGGACTGGAGACCCCCAGCACCACCGCGTAGACCACCACGGCGATGATGTTGACCATGCCGCCCAGCAGCGCCGACAGCGCCCCGTGCAGACCGGCCACAAGCCCGCACCCCACCGCTATCACGATCGTTGCGGCCGCCTGCCAGGTAAGGACCCGGCGTACGGGCTTCGTCGAAAGTGGGGCTTCCATCTCGGTACTCTTGCCAACCAGCAAACCCGTCGATTTTAACCGTTATTGTCGGGCTCAGGCAACGGAATGTTGCGGCGCAGCGCCGTACGGGCGTTCGACACCAAACAAAGGGGTCAGGCTCACAAGTTAAAGGGGCCAGGCTCACAAAATAAAGGGGCCAGGGTCAATCTGGTTAGACACCGGCCAAGTCGCTGCCAGACCAAATTGACCCTGGCCCCTTTATTTTGTGAGCCTGACCCCTTTGTTTGCGTTGGCTATCCGCCCGACAAGGCCCAGACTAGCATCAGCTGCGCGCCTTCGGGCAGGACGGCGGCGGGGTCCCGCTCCATCGTGTTGTTCACGAAGACCTTGATGTGCGGCCGCACGTTTCCGGCCTCATCCATCATCCGGAAGCGGATGCCCGGAAACGCCACGTCCAGCGCCGCCAACGCATCCGCCAGCCGCGGCGGGTCGGCGTCCCTGCGATGACCACGCTGGCCGCGCCTTCCACGTAGGACCGGAGCACGGTGCCGAGCGCAACAGTGAACGCCTGGGACATGGCGCTATTGCGGCGCGCAGAAACCAACGCCCATCGGTCCCGCACCTTCTGCCACGAAGCCCTCGGCGAGCATCTGGCTGCGCGTGGTCTCGCTGGTGGTGAAGCGGTGATTGGGCGCGCCGCCACGGCCGTTGTTGTAGAGCCTATATACCGGCTGGGTGCCGCTGGGACACACGCCTTCGACGGTGGGCAGCGACACGTAGAACACGTCACCTTCGTACTGCCAGTTGGTGTTAGTGAGCGTTCCCTCGCAGCCAAGCCCGCGCGGCGCATAGAAGTGCGAGCTCGATGGCGGGAACGCGACGGTGAAGAACCGGCACACGGCCGCCAGGCCGCCCGCCGCCGCCGGGTGCACGTTGAATTTCTGCCCCGTGCGCTTCCAGCCGGCAAACGTGCCGTCATCGAGCTTCGCGATCTCGGCGGTGGCCGACGATACGAAGTAGTGCTGGAACGTCGCGTTGAAGAACTCGATGGCCTCGACCGTCCCGCCCACCGGCGGCACCGGCGGCGGCGGACCGCCCGCGGATTCCGGGATCGGCGGCAGCTTGTTGCCAAGATCGGTCGAGAAACCCGTGACCTGCACGCCTGCCGCGTCCAGCACCTTGAAGCTGGTGACGCGCGTGCTGCGGCTGGCGAGCGCTGACGACGCTTGTTGCCCGGCACCGGCCAACTTGCCCGTGATATCGAGATGCAGGTGCACGTCCGTCTGCGCAAGCGCCAGGTTTTCGATGAACGGGGCTATCGGCACGACGACGTCGAATTCCACCATTGGCGTCTTGTTGTCGGAGATCACCCCGGTGGCCTCGCCCTTGCCGAAATCCGAGCGCGCCGCCACCACGAGGTGCACGTCGGCGTCGCCACTGGCCGACCCTTCGAGCAGCACGTGCAACACGAGCTTGCCGCCCTTCACATTGGCGCCCGCAGGTGGCTTCAACTTGAACGTGTACGACGAATTCGCCTGGACCTTCCCCACCGCCGCGCCGGTGCCGGCAAGCTCCACCTTGCCCGACGTGAAAATGTCCGAATCGGCCCGCAGGTCGGCGTTGACGCCACCGCGGTTGACCGTGCCGCCGGCGTCACCGGGGCCATTCGGCCCACCCCCTTGTTGAGACAGAACCACCTGGCCGTTGATCGAGAGGGCCGCCTTCGCGCCGTTGTAGTAGTCGAAAGCCAGCGCCGGTGATGCCAGGACCGCCAGGGTGGCGGCAATGAAAGGAGCGCAAACGTTACGACTGGCGGGGCTGGAAAATGCGATCTTCATCGTGCGGGTCCATGGAGTGATCAAGGGACAAAGCCGCGAATATTTTAGGCGACTTCAACAGCGTAAATGTGCGGCAGGTGTTCTGCGAGACGCTTCCACGACTGGCCTTCATCCCGACTGCCCCAGACCTGGCCTTGCGTCGTGCCGAAGTAAACGCCCACTGTCGGGTATTGGTCGGCCGTCATCGCCTGCCGCTTGACCGTCCACCAGGCCTGCGTTTTCGGCATGCCGGTGGCGAGACGTTGCCAGGTCTTGCCGGCATTGCGCGTGCGAAACACGGCGGGGCGGCCTCCGGGCGATACGCGCGGCCAGACGCTGGTCCCGTCCATCGGCAGGATCCACGCCGTGTCAGGATCAACCGGATGCGTGACCATCGGAAAGCCGACGTAGCCGACCGACTTGGGCATGCCCGTGCCGATGTCGGTCCAGCGCGTGCCCGGACGGTCAAGCCGGAACAGGCCGCAATGATTCTGCTGGTAGAGCCGGTCCGGGTTGCCGCCCGCGAAGCGCACGCAGTGCGGATCGTGGCCGAAGACCAGGTCCGGGTCGGGCTGGAAGTCGGCGCGCACCCCCTGGTTCAGAGGGGCCCAGTGGGCGCCGGCGTCGGTGGACTCGAACGTGCCGCCGCTCGACATGCTGATGTACATATGCGCGGCGTCGCGCGGATCGATCAGCACCGAGTGCAGCTTGGCGCCGTCGGGCGTGCCATCCTGGTCGCCGCCGCACCAGGCCTTGCGCTGCGGATGCGCATTGAAGCCGGTCACGCCGTCCCACGTGACGCCGCCATCCTCCGACCGGAACAGGCCCTGCGGCGACGTGCCGGCGTACCAGACGCCGGGCTCCGACGCGTGGCCGGGCGTCAGCCAGAACGTGTGGTCGACGACGCGTCCGCTGTCAGGCGCGAAGGCCGGCGGCCGCGCGGCCTCCTTCCAGTGCTTGCCGCCATCGACGGAGCGGAAGATCGTTGGCCCCAAATGCCCGGTGCGCGCGGCGGCCAGCAGCGTCTTGCCGTCGCGCGGGTCGAGCCGCGCGTGATGCACGATGTGCCCGAGAAAATGCGGCCCGGCGAGCTTCCACGTGCGGCGCGAGGCATCGCCCGTCAGCGTCCACAGGCCCTTGCGGGTGGCGATCAAAAGGCGCACGGGGCGCGAGGCAGGGGTGCGGACAGCAGGCATGGCGTTTCCTTTCGGATCAAGGTCGACTTCGGGGCATCACCCCCCGTCGAATATGCCTCCTGCTTTTCGACACGGCAAGCGTGGGGTTGATCTTGCGGCGATAGCCTGCAATCCTCTACATCCTTTTCGGCCCGTCCCTTTTCCCAGGAGCAAGCATGACCATCAAAGTCGGCGACAAGCTGCCCGCAGGTGCACTTTCTGAATTCATCGAAGTGGAAGGCAATGGCTGCAGCGTCGGGCCCAACACGTTCCAGGTCGCCGACCTGACCACGGGCAAGAAGGTCGTGATCTTCGGCCTGCCCGGCGCCTTCACGCCCACGTGCTCGGCCAAGCACGTGCCGTCCTACCTCGCCAACTACGACAAGCTCAAAGCCAAGGGCGTCGACGCCATCTACTGCATGGCCGTCAACGATGCGTTCGTGATGGGCGCGTGGGCGCGCGACCAGAAGGCGACCGGCAAGGTGCATATGATGGGCGACGGCAGCGCGGACTTCACCAAAGCGATGGGCCTCGAACTGGACCTCGTCGCGCGCGGCATGGGCGTGCGTTGCCAGCGTTTCTCGATGCTGGTCGAGGACGGCGTCGTGAAGACCCTCAACATCGAAGGCCCCGGCAAGTTCGAGGTGTCCGATGGCGACACGATGCTGAAGCAGCTGGGCTAAGCTAGGGCTATCGCGCATTGGCAACGGCGGCCATCGAGGCCGCCGTTTGCTTTCAGGGGGCGTTTTTTGCCGGCAGGGCACCGCACCGATTCGATGTGTAATGTCAGGGCAACAGTAGCAACTGCCCTGTCGTCCGTCGCGCCTCCA
>JANNNM010000572.1:0-2530 GCA_031398535.1 Betaproteobacteria bacterium
GCCGTCCTTGTCGACGGTGACTTCCGCCACCTGTGCGACGACGGTGCCGAAGGATTCGTGGACGGCCACGCCGCGGCCGCGCTTCTCGCCCGCCTTGCCCGCGGCGAGCGGCTTGCTCCAGCCGGCCTTGTCGGCGGCCAGTTCGAGCGCGGCGAGATGGCGCGGGTGCTTGGCGAGCATCGCGCGGCGGAACGCCACCGGGTCCTTGCCGGCGAGAGAGGCCAGTTCGTCGACGACGGTTTCGGTCGAGAACGCCGTGTGCGTCGAGCCGACGGAGCGCCACCACAGGATCGGTACGCCGATCTTCGTCGTGTGCAGGTCCACCGCCATGTGCGGGATCGCATACGGCAACGTGGATGCGCCTTCGACGCTGGTGACGTCGATACCGTCCTTCACCATCACCGATTCGAACGCGCTGCCGGTCAGGATCGATTGGCCCGCGATGCGATGCAGCCAGCCGTCGATGTTGCCGTTCGCATCGAGCCCCGCGGTGATCGCATGCACGTAGATAGGCCGGTAGTAGCCGGCGCGCATGTCGTCCTCGCGTGTCCACACCATCTTCACCGGGATGCCGGGCTTGCCGGCCTTGGTCAGCGCCACGGCGATGGAAACGGCTTCGACAAGATAGTCCGACGTCGTGCTGGCGCGGCGGCCGAAACTGCCGCCCGCGAACAGCTGGTTCAGGCGCACCTGCTCGGGTTTCAGTCCCGTGTACTTCGCGATTGTCATCTGGTCGACGGTCTGGAATTGCTCGCCGTTCCAGATATCGCAGCCTTCCGGCGTGAGCTTCACGACGCAGTTCAGTGGTTCCATTGCCGCATGCGCGAGGAACGGAAATTCGTAAGTGGCCTCAAGCTTCTTCGCGGCACCGGCGATGGCCTTGGTGGCATCGCCGTCGTTGCGTGCGGACTTGCCCGGTGTTGCAACAAGCTTTTTGTAATCCGCGATGATGTCTGCGGACGACCCCTTGTAGCCGGTATCGTCCCATTCGAGCTTCAGCGCATCGCGGCCCTTCTTCGCCGCCCAGAACGTCGTGGCCACGACCGCCACGCCCGTCGGAATCTCGACGACATAGCGCACGCCCGGCACGTTGGTGACGGCAGTGGAGTCGAAACTCTTCAGGCCCTGCCCGAAGCGCGGCGCGTGCGCCACGACGGCCGTGAGCATGTCCGGCAGCTTCACGTCCTGCGTGAACATCGCGGTGCCGTTGGACTTGGCTACGGAATCGGTACGCGGCACATGCTTGCCGATGAACACGAAGTCCTTCGGGTCCTTCAGCGTCACGGCGGTGGGCACCGGCTGCTTGCCGGCGGCCTCGGCCAGTTCGCCGAACGACGCCTTCCTGCCGCTGGCGTGCGACAAGACGCCAGCCTTCACCTGGATGGACGCTGCGGGCACTTTCCATTGCTCGGCCGCAGCGGCTACCAGCATCGCGCGCGCGGCGGCGCCGGCTTGCCGGTACTGCTCGTAGGAATTGGCCATCGCGGTGGAGCCGCCCGTGCCTTGCGCGGGACCGAAGGCCAGGTTGTTGTAGAGCGCCGCGTTGGCGGGCGCGCCGGCGGCGCGCATCTGCGGCCACGCGGCGTCGAGTTCTTCCGCGACCAGCGTCGGCAGGCCGGTGAACACACCCTGGCCCATCTCGAGGTGCTTGCACAGCACGGTGACGGTGTTGTCGCGCGCGATGCGCAGGAACGCGTTAGGCGCAAACGTGCCCGCAACATTGGCGCCTTCGGCGCGGCCGGGGCCGGACATCTGGGCGGCGGCATCGTCCAGCCACAGGCCCAGCGTGAGGCCGGCGCCAAGCGCGGACGTGGATTGGAGGAAGACCCGGCGCGATACGGTACCGGTGGTCTTGAAATGGTCAGGCTGCATGCGGAAGGGATTCATTGTCGTGTCCTAGCCCAGTGCCTTGGAGGCTTCCTTGATCGCCGCGCGGATGCGCACGTACGTGGCGCATCGGCAGATGTTGCCCGCCATCGCGGCATCGATGTCGGCGTCGGTGGGACGCTTCTTCTTCGCGAGCAGCGCGGTGGCGGCCATCACCTGGCCCGACTGGCAGTAGCCGCATTGCGGCACGTCGAGCTTGGCCCACGCGGCTTGCACCGCGGCGCCTTCCTTCGACTTCAATCCTTCGATCGTCGTGATCTCCACGCCCTGCTTCAGCGACGACAGCGGTGTCACGCAGGAACGCGTGGGCTGGCCGTCGAGCCAGACGGTGCACGCGCCGCACAGCGCCATGCCGCAACCGAACTTGGTGCCGGTGAGATTCAAGTTGTCGCGCAGGATCCAGAGCAGCGGGGTGTCGCCGGGCACGCTGGCGGCAATGTCCACGCGCTCCTTGTTGATGAAGTAGGTAGCCAAGGTCAATCTCCGGGGAGGCGGCGGGTCGATCTGGCCCGCGAGAAGGTGAAGTTTACCCGGGTGGTGAGGGTTCGCCTTGCAGTGCAACCTTGGGGGGATGTTGGACGATCGCTCGCGGCCGGCGCTTCCGCGCTCGCGACTGGTGCGGCGCCCGGCAAACGGTGGATGC
>JANNNM010000581.1:0-2499 GCA_031398535.1 Betaproteobacteria bacterium
GACCGGATGCGCACCTACCTCGAGGATTACCAGCGCGAAAGCCGCTGCACGATGCTGCTCGCGTCGCACAACATGGGCGAGGTCGAGCGCATGTGCAGCGACGTGGTGATGATGCGCGCGGGCAGGGTCGTCGACCGCGGATCGCCGAGCGATCTCGTGGCGCGTTACGGACGGATGGACATGGAGCAGGTGTTCCTCGACATTGCGCGCGGCACCGGTGACATTGTTCCCGCCGGACCGGGGGCGCTCTGATGGCTCTACCCGTGCCGTCCGTCAACGCGGCCGTGCTGTATCCGCAGCAGGGGCTGGCCGCGTCCGCGCGGCGCGTGCGCGCGATGGTGCGCCGCCACGCATACCTGCTGCTGAAATCGTGGCCGCGGATCATCTCGATGGCGAACTACCCCACGGTCACGATGGTGCTGTGGGCGTTCCTCACGCTCTACCTGCAGCCCACCAACAGCTTCCTGCGCGACGCGCCCGGCTTCTTCATCGGCGCGGTGCTGCTGTGGGACGTGCTGTTCCGGGGGCAGCTCGGCGTGTCGCTGACCTTCGTCGAGGAACTGTATTCGCGCAACCTCGCCAACCTGTTCGTGAGTCCGCTGCGGTTGCGCGAGTTCATTGCCGGTCAAGTCGCGATGAGCGTGCTGCGCACGCTGATCGGCGTGGGCGGCGCGTGCATTTTCGCGTGGCTCTTGTTCCGCTATGCGATCTTCTCGATGGGCTTTCCGCTGATCGCGTTCTTCACGCTGCTGATTGCGTTCGGCTGGGCCATCGGCCTCGCAGTGTCGGCGATGATCCTGCGCTGGGGGCTCGGTGCCGAGGAACTCGCGTGGGCGGCCATCTTCCTGATCGCGCCGGTGTCAGGGGTGTACTACCCGATCAGCGTGCTGCCGCCGGCGCTGCAGGCGATCGCGCTGGCGATGCCCCCCGCGCATGTCTTCGAGGGTATGCGCGCACTGCTGCTGCACGGCTCGCTGCCATGGGACTCGTTCTGGTGGGCCGTGGCGCTCGATGCCGTCTACCTGGCGCTCGGCGTGTTGCTGTTCCGCGCGGCCATCCGTCACGCGCGGGACCACGGCACGTTGCTGCAGATGGGGGAGTGACGCCGCGCGGGTGGCGCTTCAGCGGACGATCAGCGCCGCGACGACGCGCCGGCCTTCGGCGACCAGGATGTTGAACGTGCGGCAGGCCGCGCGCGTATCCATCGGATCGACGGCAATGCGCGCGTCGGTCAGGGCGCGCAGCAGCGCGGGCTTCGGAAACTGGTGGCGTTCACCGGTGCCGAGCAGCACCAGTTCCGGCGTGTACTGGCGCAAGCCGGCGTAATCCGCCTCCGTCAGCGCGCCGAAACCTGCGGGCGCCCACCCTTCGATCACCGCATCCGTCGTGACCACGATGTTGTCGCGGTATTCGGTGGTGCCGATCCGGATCCAGCCTGGGCCGAGTGCCGTGACGATGGAGGACGAGGGGGGCTGGAGGTGGAATTTCATGGCGCGCGCGGACCGGGCGGGTGCCGTCGGCACGCCGGAGTTCGCGATGATAAACGCAATTGCCGCGACGCAACATACGGGGTAAAATCCAGCGCGCTGAACGCTTCACCCCTCCGCAACAAACCTACGTCGCTCGGACGGTTCCGGGCGCTTACGCAAGGATTCGCATGGCTACCCCCCCGTCATCCCAGTTTTCGCGCATCGAGCGCCTGCCCCCGTACGTCTTTTCGATCACCGCTGAGTTGAAGATGGCGGCCCGCCGTCGCGGCGAGGACATCATCGACTTCGGCATGGGCAACCCGGACGGACCCACGCCGCAGCACATCGTCGACAAGCTGATCGAGACGGTGCAGCGGCCCGATACCCACGGTTACTCGGTGTCGAAGGGCATCCCCAGGCTGCGCCGCGCCATCTGCCACTGGTATCAGCGGCGCTGGGGGGTCGAGTTCGACCCGGATTCCGAGGCCATCGTCACCATCGGCTCGAAGGAGGGCATTGCGCACCTGGCGCTGGCTACACTCGGCCGCGGCGACACGGTGCTGGTGCCCAATCCCAGCTACCCGATCCACATCTACGGGCCGGTGATCGCGGGCGCCGACATCCGGCAGGTGCAGATGACGCCGGACGTCGACTTCTTCGCGGAGCTCGAGCACACGATCCGGATGAGCTTCCCGAAGCCCAAGATGCTCATCATCAATTTCCCGGCCAACCCCACGGCGCAGTGCGTGGAGCTGCCGTTCTTCGAGAAGATCATCGCGCTGGCGAAGGAGTACGGCATCTACGTCGTGCACGACCTGGCCTACGCCGACATCTGCTTCGACGGCTGGAAGGCGCCGTCGATCATGCAGGTGCAAGGCGCGCGCGATGTAGCGGTCGAGTTCTTCACGATGTCGAAGAGCTACAACATGGCGGGCTGGCGCATCGGCTTCATGGTCGGCAACCGCAACCTCGTCAATGCGCTGGGACGCATCAAGGGTTACCACGACTACGGCACGTTCACGCCAATCCA
>JANNNM010000780.1:0-1080 GCA_031398535.1 Betaproteobacteria bacterium
GAGCGATGCCATCAAAGCCGGTCGTACTTGGTGGATTTGCCGCGGGCGAGGTCCACCGGGTACTTCGCGCGATTCTTGTCGAGTTTGCGCTGCACGGCGGCATCGAGATCGAGGCCCAGATCGTGGCACAGGTACGACAGCAGGATGGCGACGTCGGCGATCTCGTCCTCGATCGCGCTGCGCTCGCGGGTCACGATGCCCGCGACGTCCTCATCCTTCGCCCACTGGAAGCACTCCAGCAACTCGGCCACCTCGACGGCAAGTGCGGTCGACAGGCTCTTCGCGGAGTGGAACTGTTCCCAGTCGCGGTCCCTGCGGAATTCCAGCAGTTTCGCGAGCAGCTCGCCTGAGACGATGGCCATGGGCAGCCCAAGCCTAGATCAGCACGATGTCGTACTGTTCCTGCGTGTACATCGTCTCGACCTGCAGCGAGATCGGCTTGGCGATGAAGTCGCCCAGTTGCGCCAGACTCTGCGACTCCTCGTCGAGGAACATGTCGATTACCGACTGGCCGGCCAGGATGCGGAACTCGCGCGCGTTGAACTGCTTCGACTCGCGGACGATCTCGCGCAGGATCTCGTAGCAGATCGTCTGCGCGGTCTTCAGCTGCCCGCGGCCGTGGCACGTCGGGCACGATTCGCACAGCACGTGCGCCAGCGATTCGCGTGTGCGCTTGCGCGTCATCTCGACCAGGCCCAGCTGCGTGAAACCGTTCACCGTCAGCCGCGTGCGGTCCTTTTCCAGCGCGCGGTTCAGCTCCGCCAGCACCGCATTGCGGTGGTCACCGTTCTCCATGTCGATGAAGTCGATGATGATGATGCCGCCCAGGTTGCGCATCCGCAGCTGGCGCGCGATGACCTGCGAGGCTTCCAGGTTCGTCTTGAAGATCGTGTCGTCGAAGCTGCGCCCGCCGACGAAGCCGCCGGTGTTGACGTCGATCGTGGTCATCGCCTCGGTCTGGTCGATGATCAGGTAGCCGCCGGATTTCAGGTCCACGCGCCGCTGCAGCGCCTTCTCGATCTCGTCTTCGACGCCATGCAGGTCATACAAGGGCCGGTCGCCGACATAGTGGTTGATGCG
>JANNNM010000786.1:0-4996 GCA_031398535.1 Betaproteobacteria bacterium
GCCGCCTGGGCCTCCGTTTTCGCCACGTTGATCGCGTTCACGAGCGTCGCATCGCTGTGGACGACGCGCATGCCGCGCCCGCCGCCGCCGCCCGACGCCTTGATAATGACCGGATAGCCGACTCCGCGCGCGATACGCACGATTTCCTTGGGGTCTTCGGGCAACGCGCCCTCGGAGCCGGGCACGCAGGGCACGCCCGCCTTGATCATCGCCACCTTGGCGCTGACCTTGTCGCCCATCATCCGGATGGTCTCCGGGCGCGGGCCGATGAACACGAAACCCGATTTCTCCACCTTGTCGGCGAAGTCGGCGTTCTCGGACAGGAAACCGTAGCCGGGGTGGATGGCCTGCGCGTCAGTGACTTCAGCCGCCGCGATGATCGCAGGCACATGCAGGTAGCTTTGCGCCGACGGTGCGGGCCCGATGCATACCGATTCGTCGGCGAGGCGCACGTACTTGGCGTCGCGGTCGGCCTCTGAATGTACGACCACGGTCTTGATGCCCATCTCGCGGCACGCGCGCTGGATGCGCAACGCGATCTCGCCGCGATTGGCGATCAGGACCTTGTCGAAGAGCTTGTCGGAGCCCTTGGGCGCCGACGATTTGGTGAGGGCCACGGCGGGCGGTCAGACGATCACGAACAATGGCTGGCCAAACTCCACCGGCTGGCCGTTCTCCGCCGGGATGGCCTTGACCACGCCGGCCTTGTCCGCCTCGATCTCGTTCATCAGCTTCATTGCCTCGATGATGCAGAGCGTGGCGCCTTCGGTGACGGTATCGCCAACTTCGACGAAAGCCTTCGACCCGGGCGTAGCCGAGCGATAGAACGTGCCGACCATCGGGGACTTGACCACGTGGCCTTCCGCCACCGGCGGCGGCGCCTCGACGGCTGGCGCGGCTGGCTGGCTGGCGGGCGCGGCAGCAGCAGCGGGTCCGGCCTGCATCACGGTCGACGTCGCGGCTGCGGCGACGGGCAGCGCGCGGGTGATCCGGACGCGCTCCTCGCCTTCCTGGATCTCGAGCTCGGCAATGCCGGAGGTCTCGACCAGTTCGATCAGGGTCTTCAGTTTGCGGAGGTCCATGGCGCGTCAGCCCGAAAGGAGGGTGACGGCATAGGCCAGCGCGAACTCGTAGCCGCGCGGGCCCAGACCGACGATCGTGCCGACCGCCTTGTCGGAGAAATACGAGTGATGGCGGAAGGCCTCGCGCGCATGGACGTTGGTGAGATGCACCTCGATAAACGGGATATCGACGCCGGCCAGCGCATCGCGCAACGCAACGCTGGTGTGCGTGAGCGCGCCCGGGTTGATGATGACGAAGCGAACCCCTTCCGTGCGTGCCGCGTGCACGCGGTCGACCAGCGCGCCTTCGTGGTTGCTCTGGAAGGTGGCCACCGTCACGCCGGCCGCCTTGCCCTGCGCCACCAGTCGCGCGTTCACATCGGGCAGCGTGTCGTGCCCGTAGATCCCGGGTTCGCGGGTGCCCAGCAGGTTGAGGTTCGGACCGTTCAGGACCAGCACGGTGCCGCCGCTGGACGACTTGCCGGATTGCGTGGCCGCCGTCTTGCGCGGGACCGTCTTGCGGGGAGAAGTGGCCATGTGCCGCCGTCGCCTCATCTCAGTCATCAAGTGAGGCCGGAGTTTGCCGGAGTTAGCCGACGTTTGTCCAGCATAACGTCACAATGCAGAAATTTTTATAACAACTGCTTGACAATGGACTCAAGTTTATCGGGTTTCAACAGGCCGAGCTGGGTGTGGACGATGGCACCCTTGCGGTCGACGATCACCGTGAACGGCAGCGCCATCAGTTTGTTGCCGAGCGACTTCGACAACTCCATCGCGCCGAAGCCTCCGACCAGCGACGGATAGTTGAGACCGATCTCTTTCTCGAATTGAGCGACTTTATCGGCCTGATCGACGGCGATGCCGACAAATTGCAGTCCTTTGCTGCCGAACTCGGTCTGGGCCTTGATGAACTCGGGCATCTCTTCGCGGCACGGCGCGCACCAGGTCGCCCAGAAATTCACGACCAGCACCTTGCCCTTCCACTGGTCCATCCGCTGTTCCTTGCCGGCGGGATCGGGCAAGGCCAGCCCCATCAAACCGATGGCCGCTTCCGTCGCAGGCGCATCGGTGCGTTGTTCCTGCCCGAAATACAACCCGGCGCCCAACGCCGCCAGCGCGGCGCCGATGATCAGGACCCAGCGACCTGCACTACCCATGGATGGACCGCTTTGGAGAAAGTGTGTACTTACACATTAGTGGAGATACGCAGGAGCGACAAGACCCGCGGCGCCGGTCAACCCGGCCAATACCGTCGGCAGCAGTCCCGGCCGCACTAGTTGAACCAGCGCTTCTTGAGCGGGTTGGCATCCACCTGCGGACCGGGACCCTTGCCCGCGGCCGGCATCACAATCGTGACCTTCTGGATGTTGGGCGGATAGCACACCCCCTGGTCGGCGCACCCTTGCGACTCGGCGGCGACCACGACCGATTGGCCCGGCAACGTCCCCGCCATGGCCAGCTTGACCACGACGCCATCGCGGAAGGTCTCCACCTTGCCGAAGAACGGGTCTTCCTTGACCTTGCCGGCCGGCAACTGCGGCGCGGCCAGCCCGGCGGCCTCCGGCGTCACGGCGAAGCGCATCTTGTCGCGATAGAGGTAATAGCCGTCGGCCACCGCGAAGCGGGCTTCGATCGTCCGCTCGTCGAGCGCCCGCGCCGAGAACCGGAAGGCTGCCTCCGGCGGCAGCAGCTTGGGGTCGGCCGCCGCGGCCACGAGCGGCACGGCCAGCACCAAGGCGGCCAGCATCCTCCGGGACGCGTGCGACACCGCCGCGCGCGGCGTGGCGCACCCCGTTTCGATTTGACGATGCCAGTGATACATTGTGCTCATCATGCGCTTCCTGATCCTGATCATTTTACTGGGTTTGCCCGTGGCGGACCTCTACATCACCTCCCGCCTGGCCCGCTGGACCGGGGTGCCGCTGTGGATCTGGCTGACGGGATCCTTCCTGGCGGGACTGCTGCTGCTGCGCAACGAGCGCAATGCATTTCGGGTGCGTACCGTGGCCGCGCTGCACGGCGAGCAATCGGTGCTGCGCGGTCTTCTGGACAGCGGACGCAAGGTACTGGCCGCCTTCCTGCTGATCGTGCCCGGCGTCGTCACCGATGTGGTCGCGCTGATGCTGCTGGCCTTACCGCTCAATGTCGGCCGGGGCCTGGGGCCCCAAGCGGCCACGGCCGGTCGCCGCGGCTACGACGCGCTGGACGGCGATTACCGGCGCATCGAGTAAAGACAGCGCGGCACGCCGCGTGGTTCAGCGCATCCGATCGGCGATCGTTTGCTGCGCACGGGCGGCATGGCGGTACGCCCAGATCATCATCACCAGACCTGCCGCGAACATCGGCAGCGACAGCCACTGTCCCATCGTGTAGCCACCCGCCAGCAGGCCGAGGAAGGTGTCGGGCTCACGCGCGAATTCCGCCGTGAAGCGGAACGCGGCGTACCCCATCAGGAAGAGCCCCGAGACGGCACCGCGTGGCCGCGTCCGGCTGCCGTACCACCACAGCACGACGAACAACGCGACCCCCTCCAGCGCAAACTGGTAGAGCTGCGACGGATGGCGCGGCAACGCGTCCACCTGCGGGAACACCGTGGCCCACGGGCCGCTGGTGACGCGCCCCACCAGCTCGCCGTTGATGAAGTTGCCAAGGCGCCCGGCGGCCAGCCCCAGCGGCACCAGCGGCGCGACGAAATCGGTGACGTCAAGCCACTGCTTGTTCCGCTGCCGAGCGAAGAGCCAAAGCGCGACCAGCACGCCCAGCAGTCCGCCGTGGAAACTCATGCCGCCCGACCAGACCTGCAGGATCTCGAGCGGATGCGCGAGGTAGTACCCGGGCTTGTAGAACAACACGTAGCCGAGGCGTCCGCCCAGGATCACCCCGAAGACGCCATAGAAGAGCATGTCGTCCACGTCGCGCGGGTGCCAGCCCGTCAGCATGTTGCGCCGGGCGCGGACCTTGCCCAGGATCAGGAACAGCGCGAAGGCGGCGACATACATGAGCCCGTACCAGCGCACGGCCAGCGGTCCCACCTGGAAGGCAATCGGGTCGAACTGGGGATGGACGAACATGGGGAGCTAAGGCGCCGGGGGAACAGGGAACGCCAGGAGGGCGTGCGCGCGTGCGCTAGAATCCTCGTCGATTATACAAACCGTGCGTCCGCGCGGTTCAAAACGAGGAAACCCCCATGCCGTCCAACCGCCGTTCGCGGCTCATTACCCATGGCATCGCCCGCTCCCCCAACCGCGCGATGCTGCGCGCCGTCGGCTTCGGCGACGGCGACTTCGAGAAGCCCATCGTCGGCGTGGCCAACGGCCACAGCACGATGAACCCGTGCAATGCCGGCATCCAGCCGCTGGTTGAGCGCGCGATGGACGGCCTGCGTGCCGCCGGCGCGATGCCGCAGGTGTTCGGCGTGCCCACCGTCACCGACGGCATCGGCATGGGCACGGAAGGCATGAAGTATTCGCTGGTGTCGCGCGAAGTGATCGCCGACGCGATCGAGACCTCCGTCAACGGCCAGTGCATGGACGGCGTGCTGGTGGTGGGCGGCTGCGACAAGAACATGCCCGCCGGCATGATGGCGATGGCGCGGATGAACGTGCCCGGCATCTATGTGTATGCCGGCACGATCAAGCCGGGCAAGTGGAAGGGTGAGACGCTGACCATCGTGTCGCCGTTCGAGGCCGTCGGCAAGTTCGCGCAGGGCAAGATGTCGCAGGAAGACTACGACGGCATCGAGAAGAACGCATGCCCGTCGGTGGGTGCGTGCGGCGGCATGTACACGGCGAACACGATGTCGTCGTCGTTCGAGGCGCTGGGCATGAGCCTGCTGGGCTCCTCGCAGATGGCCTCACCCGATGCCGAGAAAGCCGATTCCGCGGCAGCCTCCGCCGAAGTCCTCGTGAACGCGGTGAAAAAGGACTTGAAGC
>JANNNM010000790.1:0-2597 GCA_031398535.1 Betaproteobacteria bacterium
GGTGATCGGCGAGAAACGGTGCTGCTGCAACGCAGCCGGAATGCCGAAGATGACCAGCGCGACGACCGCCCCCACATAGGCCTCGACCACCTGCAACGGATGCACGCCGTCGACCCACATCATCGTGGTGGTGGTGTCGCCGACGACACTGCCCGAGCCGCCTGCATTCGATGCGGCCACGATCGCCGCAAGATAGCCGATATGCAGCTTGCCGCGGAACACGACGCCGGCGATTGTCCCGCCGATCAGCGCAGCGGCGATGTTGTCGAGGAAGCTCGACAGCACGAAGATCATGATCAGCAGGACGAAGCCGCCCTTCCAGTCATCCGGCAGGTAGCGCGGCAGGATGGCCGGTACTTCGCTGGCCTCGAAGTGCTTCGACAGCAGCGCAAACCCCAGCAGCAGGCCCAGCAGGTTGAAGATCAGCACCCACTCGTGGCCGACGTGGGTGACGAGGCCGGCGACGCCGGGCCCGGTGGCAAACGGCGAGAACAGGACCTTGTAGACCGCAATCACGATCAGCCCGGAGACGGCGATCTTGAGCGTGTGGTGATGGAACAGGGCTACGCCAAGCAGCGTGGCGGCAAACAGCAGGAAGTCCACCGGAACGGGTCCGAGCGAGGGCGGGTCGGGCATGCCGGCGGCCGCCAGGGCTATCGGAGACGCGAGCAGCGCCGCGATCCCGGCCAGGAATGCAACGGCCCCAAGCGGGCTTTCTCTGATACGTTTTCGGGGACCAATTGATGCGAAAAGTGGCATTTCCGGCGCCTTCTTTCGTGCAGGGGGCTTTAGACAATGCCAACTTGGGCACGGCAGGCCGAGGCGCGACGGAATTCGCGGATGATCCTTCCCCTCGGGAATCATGCGCGAGTGCCGTCCGGCGTTGGGGGGTGACGCGGATTGTAACCGCGCTTGGCAGGCGGTTGCCCGGGTGCCCTGCGGCCTCCCGGGCGCGATTGTTGCTTTGGGTACCCCGAATCTGGCGTTTCCGGTGACTTTCGGGGCCGGGCGGTGGCGGTGCTGCAGGTGGGCATCGCCTTTCGCCATGCCCGGGTCCGGTCGATAACCACAACCGCACATCCATGGCCCTTACGCGATCCGTCAATCGCATCGATCTCCCGGCGCACACCGTCGGCGAGCCGGTCGAGCGCGGGTCGTTGCTGGCGCTGTCCCGGCGCAAGCTCGACGCGCTCGGCCTGCCGGTGGCCTACATCGACCGCAACCAGCGTTACCGCTTCGTCAACAAGGCCTACCTCGACTGGGTGGGCAAGCCCGAAGCCCAGGTGATCGGCCGCGAGGCCATCGAGGTGCTGGGCCGCGAGGTCTTCCAGCTCTATCGCGCGTACATCGAAGCTGCGTTGTCCGGCGAGCGCACGACCTACGAGCGCCAACTGATCACGGCCGGCCGTCCCGCGCTGTGGATCCGCGTCGACTATTACCCGGACCGCAATCCACAGGGCCAGGTGCGCGGCTTCGTTGCCACCTACAGCGATGTCGATCACCTGAAACGACTGGAACTGGAAGCGGGGCAGCGCGAACACCGGCTGCGGCTCGTCACCGACAGCGTGGGCGTGCCCATTCTGTACTTCGACCGGCAACTGAAGGTGCGGTTTGCCAACAAGCCCTTCGGCGCGCGCATTGGCGCGCCCGCAGAAGATGTGCCCGGCCACAGCCTGAAGGAAGTGCTGCCGCCCGATGCCTTTGCCGAGATGCAGGGCTATGTGGAACGCGCCTTCGCCGGTGCTACGGTCAGCTACGAGCGGCGCGAGAAGCAGCTTGACGGCGACAGCCGCTGGACGCGCGTCACGCTGTTCCCCGATCGCGAAGTGGGTGGCCGCGTGGGTGGTGCCTTCGCGGTGATGACCGACATCGAGGACGACATCCGCATCCGCGACCAGCTGAAGTCGCAGGAAGCGCAGATGCGGCTCTTCGCGGACAACATCCCGGGTCCCATTGCCTACATCGACCGCAACCTCAAGTACACGTTCGTCAACCAGGCCTTCGCCAATGCGGTGTTGAAGCCGCAGGACGAGATCTATGGCAAGACGCCCTTCGAGGTGATGACCTCCGACGTCGCGTCGTTCCTGCGCCCCATCCTGAAGCGCGCGCAGACCGGCGAGCATGTCGAGTACGAACGCGTGGGCAACACCGCGCAGGGACAGCGCCGCTGGCTGCATGGCCGCATCGTCCCGGACCTGGACGTCGCCGGCAACGTGCGCGGCCTCTACTGCACCGAATACGACATCCACGACCTCAAGGCCACCGAGCAGGCGCTGGCCTCGCGCGAGGAGCAGCTGCGGCTCTTCAACGACAACATCCCGGAGCCCATCGTCTACGTGGGCGAGGATGGCCGCTACGAGTTCGTCAACGAATCGTTCCTGCGTCTCGTCGGCCTGACGCGCGACCAGGTCGTGGGCAAGACCACCGACGAAGTACTGGGCTCGGAGCTTGCGGCTGCGCTGACGCCGCGGCGCGATCGCTCCGACAACCACACGCCCGTCATCTATGAACGTTCACTGATCGATGCGTCGGGCCGGGAGCGCTGGATCCGCGTGCGGTGCGTGCCCGACCTCCGCTTCGACGGCACCGCCAAGGGC
>JANNNM010000873.1:0-6839 GCA_031398535.1 Betaproteobacteria bacterium
CAAGGGCCGCTTCGACAAGGGTTGGGACGCGCTGCGCGCCGCGCGGCTCGACAGGCTGGTCGACTGGGGCATTCTCGACCGGGCGTGGCAGCTGACCGACCGCGACCCGACACAGCCACCGTGGCCGGATGCCGGGCACAAGGCGTGGCTCCTGCGCTGCATGGAGGTCTACGCCGCGCAGATCGACCGCATGGACCAGGGCATCGGGCGCATCGTCGATGCGCTTGCGCGTGCCGGCCAGCTCGACAACACCGTGATCATCTTCCTGTCCGACAACGGCGCCTGTGCCGAGGACATTCCCGAGTCCGTCACCGTGGACGAACTGGTCAACAAGCTGATGATCGCCAAGTCGCACACGCGCACCGGCGAGCCGGTGCACTTCGGCAACGACCCGAACCGCATGCCGGGGCCGGAGAACACCTACCAGAGCTATGGCCCGGCGTGGGCCAACCTATCGAATGCGCCATTCCGCCTGTACAAGCACTGGATTCACGAGGGCGGCATTGCCACGCCGCTGATCGTGCACTGGCCCGCGGGCATCGCGGCCAAAGGCGCGATTCGGCATACCCCCGGCTACCTGCCCGACATCATGGCCACCATCCTCGATGTCACGGGCACCGACTATCCCGCCGCCTGGGAAGGCCAGGCGGTCGATGCGCTCGAGGGCCAGTCGCTCGCGCCGACGTTCGGGCGCGACGGTGTCGAGCGGCCGCCGATGTTCTGGGAGCACGAAGGCAATGCCGCCGTGCGCATCGGCAAATGGAAACTGGTGCGCAACTATCCCGCCGCGTGGGAGCTGTACGACATGGTGACCGATCGCACGGAATTGCACGACCTCGCAGCGGTGTATCCGGAGCGCGTGGCCGCCATGGCGCAGCAGTACGTCGCGTGGGCGGCGCGTTGCGGCGTGATCCCGCGCGAGCAGATCCTGGCACTGATGGAGGGGCAGGGCGTGACGCGCGCATTCTGGGAAAAGCCCGAGGCCTAAGGCGCGCCTCTGCGAAGCATCTTCATGGCCAAGTCGTGTTGCATTCCGTCCGTTGTGTCCGGCGCCGGCTTGGCGAGCACGCTGCCTGAACAGCCTGGCGCAGCCGCCGCGACGGCCGGCACCGCCACGGCAACGATCTGCCCGCTGGTACCCATCGCAGGTGGCGCGTTCACGATGGGTTCGGACGGTCCCGAGGTCGTCGCGGGGGACGGCGAAGGTCCCGCGCGGCGGGTCGTGGTCAGCGACTTCGCGATGGCGCCGGCCACCGTGACCAACCGCGAGTTCGCGGATTTCGTGCGCGCCACGAAATACGTGACCGACGCCGAGCGGATGGGTTCGTCGTTTGTGTTCTACCTGCAGCTGCCCGCAGCCGCGCGGCAGCAGGCGCGGCAGGTCGCCACCGGCCTGCCGTGGTGGCTGCCCGTTGACCACGCATCATGGCAAAGGCCCGAGGGACCGGGTACCCAGATCCATACGCGGCCGGATCACCCGGTGGTGCACGTTTCGTGGAACGACTGCATGGCGTACTGCGCGTGGTCCGCAACGAACCTGCCCACCGAGGCGCAATGGGAATATGCCGCGCGTGGCGGTCGGGAAGGCCGGGGTCTTTCCCTGGGGCGATGCACTGCTGCGCGACGGCTTGCCACGCTGCAACGTCTGGCGCGGCGCGTTCCCCCACGCGCCGGACGCGGGCTGGGATCCGGGCCCCGTGGCAGCACTTTCAGGGGAGCCCAACGGCTACGGGCTCCACCATATGTGCGGCAATGTCTGGGAGTGGTGCGCCGATTGGTTCAGCGCGACGTATCACAGCGCGTCCACCGCAGATGACCCGGTGTTTGCGCAAGCCACCGGCAGGCGCTCGCTGCGCGGCGGATCGTTCCTGTGTCACGACTCCTACTGCAACCGCTATCGGGTTGCGGCGCGAAGCTCCAACACGCCGGAAAGTGCCGCCTCCAACGTCGGGTTCCGCGTTGCTATGGCGCGACCTTCCAATCAAGGCTGCCGATCGTGCCGGAGGCGCGGTGCAACCTGATTTCACCTGCTTGCAGGATGCGTAACATCAGGTAAGAGTCTGGAGGCGGGGGTCGGAATCGAACCGGCGTACACGGCTTTGCAGGCCGCTGCATGACCACTCTGCCACCCCGCCTTAGGATGTGGACTTGCGATCGGCGTCACGCGCGATCGTGGAAACAAAAGGGAGAGCTTCGTTGAAAGCTCTCCCTTCGGCTTGTTTGGAGCGGGAAAGGAGTCTCGAACTCCCGACCTCAACCTTGGCAAGGTTGCGCTCTACCAACTGAGCTATTCCCGCGTAGGAAGATTGCAATTATAGCGCAAAAATGAAGCCCGTCAAAATCCCCTGTTAAACATGCGCTTGGGGGCCAAACCTCGACTTGCGGATCAGGCGCTGACCTTGGCAATGGCGTCGGCCACGTAGTCGACGTTCTTGGCGTTCAACGCAGCCACGCAGATCCGGCCGGTATCCACCGCGTAGATCGAGAATTCGTTGCGCAGTCGCAGCACCTGGGCCTGCGTCAGGCCCGAGTACGAGAACATCCCGCGCTGGCGCAGCATGTACTTGAAGTCCGACCCCGGGATCTTCTCGTGCAGCCGCTCCACCAGCAGCGCGCGCATCAGCTTGATCCGATCGCGCATCGCGGCAAGCTCGGCCTCCCACAGCGCGCGCAATTCGGGCGAGCCCAGCACCGTGGCCACGATCTGACCGCCGTGGGTGGGCGGGTTCGAGTAGTTGGCGCGCACCACGCGCTTCAGTTGCGACAGCACGCGCGTGGCTTCGTCCTTGTCGGAGGCGACGACGGAAAGTCCCCCCACGCGCTCGCCGTACAGCGAGAACGACTTCGAGAACGAGCTGGAGATGAAGAGCGGTCCCGGCGTGGCGGCAAAGGCGCGCACGACGCTGCCATCCGCTTCGATGGAGTCACCGAAGCCCTGGTACGCGATGTCGAGGAACGGCACCAGGCCGCGCGAGCGCACCACGTCGATGATGCGCGGCCATTGCTCGGCGGTGGGGTCGGCCCCCGTCGGGTTGTGGCAGCACGCGTGCAGCACGACGATGCCGCCGGTGGGGATCTGCTCCAGCGCGGCGATCATGCCGGGGAAGTCGAGGGCCTTGGCAGTGCTGTCGTAGTACGTGTAGTTGTTGACGGTGAAGCCGGCGCCTTCGAACAGCGCGCGATGGTTTTCCCAGCTGGGGTTGCTGATCCACACCTGCGCGCCGGGTGCAAAGCGGCGCAGGAAATCCGCGCCCACCTTGAGGCCGCCCGTGCCGCCGATGGCCTGCACGGTGACGGCGCGGCCGGACTTGACGATTTCGCTGTCGGCGCCGAACAGCAGGCCCTGCACGGCTTTCGCGTACGTGGCGAGGCCATCGATCGGCAGGTAGCCGCGCGGCGAACCCTTGGCGTTCATCTCGCCCTCGGCCTGCTTCACGCATTGGAGCAGCGGCAGCTTGCCGTTCTCGTCGAAATACACGCCGACGCCCAGATTGACCTTGGCAGGATTGGTGTCGGCGACAAACGCTTCCGTGACGCCCAGGATGGGGTCGCGCGGGGCAAGTTCGACGGCGGACAGCAGCGAGGCAGGCAGGGGCGCGTTCATGGCAGGGCCGGGGTGGGGGAAAGCATCATTTTACGCCAGCCGCGGAACCCCATTTCCGAAGCGCGCAATCAGGCGAAGTCGACCCACTTCAACACCGCCACCAATGCCGCCACCCAGGTCATCGACGTGGCGAACATCGCCACCATGTAGCCCCAGCTGCGCTTGCTGGCCGCCATCCAGTAGCCCACGGCATAGAGGATGCGGCCCATGATGTAGACGCAGCACGCCAGCGCGGCATAGCGCGGATTGCCGAACCACGCGTAGATCCACATGGCGGGCAGGAACAGCACCAGGTTCTCGAGCTCGTTCATCTGCACGCGATAGGCGCGCTCGAAGGCGGGGTCGCCGGTCGTGGCCGGCGCCTTGACCTTGTAACGCGTGCGCATGCGCCCCACCTGAAAGATCGTGACGAAATACCACAGCAGGGCCAGCAGGGTGGTCAGGGCGGGTAGCGACAGCGGCATGCAGGACTCCTCGGGGAACGGCGTTGACTCGACAGCAAGCGGGGTCCAAGGCTAACGTGCAACCCTCCCACACGCAATTGTTCCGCTCGCGCGGTTGACCGGATATCGAAAGCACCATGGCCACGCCCGAGATCGCTTCCACCATCGAAACCCCGAAAGTGGCGCCGCTGACGGCGCTGCGCATCCTCACGCGCGTCTGGCGCTTCGTGCGGCCTTACCGTCGACAGGTGATCTTCGCGGGCATCGCGCTGGTGTTTGCCGCGGGCGCGGTGCTGATGATCGGGCAGGGACTGAAGTTCGTGATCGACCGCGGCTTCTCGGCGGGCAGCGCGCCGGAGCTCGACCGCGCGCTGGTCTTCATGCTGGGCGTGGTCGTCGTGGTGGCCTTTGCAACGTATGCGCGCTTCTATTTCGTGTCGTGGATCGGCGAGCGCGTCACAGCCGACCTGCGGCGCGCCGTGTTCGACCACCTGCTGTCGCTGCCGCCCGGCTATTTCGAAGTCATGCGAACGGGGGAGGTGATCTCGCGCCTGACCAACGACACGACGATGCTGGAAACCGTGATCGGCTCCAGTGCCTCGGTGGCCATCCGCAACGTGCTGCTGATGATCGGCGGTCTCGTGATGCTGGCGCTGACCAGCGGCAAGCTCACGCTGCTGGTGCTGGTCGGCGTGCCGCTGGTGCTGGTGCCGATCATCTATTTCGGACGGCGCGTGCGCCGCCTCTCGCGCAGCACGCAGGATCGCGTCGGCGAGATCGGCGCGTACGTCGACGAAGCGCTGCACGAGATCCGCACCGTGCAGGCCTATGGCCACGAAGGCGTGGACCGGCGCGAGTTCGGCGCGCGCGTCGAAGGCGCGTTCGGCACGGCGCTGCAACGGATCCGCCAGCGCTCGTTCCTGGTGGCGGCCGTCATCCTGCTGGTGTTCGGCTCCGTCGGCGTCATCCTGTGGATTGGCGGTCACGACGTGGTGGCGGGGCGCATCACCGCGGGCCAGTTGTCGGCATTCGTGTTCTACGCGATCGTCGTGGCTGGCGCGGCAGGTGCCATCAGCGAAGTGATGGGCGAACTGCAGCGCGCCGCGGGCGCCACGGAGCGTCTGTTCGAGTTGCTGGCGATCGAGCCGGCGATCCGCGCGCCTTCCCATCCGCTGGCGCTGCCGGTGCCTCCGCAGGGCACCGTCAGCCTGCGCGATGTCACCTTCCACTATCCATCGCGGCCCGATGCGGCGGCGTTGCACGGATTTTCGCTGGACGTGGCCGCCGGCGAGAAGGTGGCGCTGGTGGGGCCGTCGGGTGCGGGCAAGACCACGGTGTTCCAGTTGTTGTTGCGGTTCTACGATCCGCAGGCTGGCGCGGTGTGTGTGGATGGCGTCGACGTGAAGGATGTCGACCCGGCCGCGTTGCGCGACCGCCTGGCGCTGGTGCCGCAGGACCCGGTGATCTTCGCCGCCAGCGTGGCCGACAACGTGCGCTATGGCCGGCCCGACGCCACCGACGACGACGTGCGCGCCGCCTGCGAGGCGGCCTATGCCACCGAATTCATCGACAAGCTGCCCGACCGCTACGGCAGCTTCCTGGGTGAACGCGGCGTGCGGCTTTCCGGTGGGCAGCGGCAGCGGCTGGCCATTGCCCGCGCCATCCTCGCCGACCGGCCGATCCTGCTGCTGGATGAAGCCACCAGCGCGCTCGATGCCGAAAGCGAGCGGATGGTGCAGCTGGCGCTGGAACGGCTGATGACGGGGCGCACGGTGATCATCATCGCGCACCGGCTGGCCACGATCCGCCATTCGGACCGCATTGCGGTGATCGACGGCGGCAGGTTGATCGCGACAGGAACGCATGACGCGCTGACGCAGACCAACCCGTTGTACGCGCGGCTGGCGGCGCTGCAATTCGGCGTTGCGGCTTAGCGGACCAGACCGATCGGCCAAAACACTGGCGACCGAACGTTCGTTCGGTTTACAATAGCCGATTGACCCGCGAGCCCCCACTTCCCATGGTCATCCAGTTCCCGAACAGCCCGTACGAACTCCACCAGCCGTTCGAGCCGGCGGGGGACCAGCCGCAGGCGATCAAGAAACTGATCGAAGGCCTGGAAGACGGCCTGTCGTTCCAGACACTGCTGGGGGTCACGGGGTCGGGCAAGACCTTCACCGCCGCCAACATCATCGCGCGCACCGGGCGGCCGGCCATGGTGATCGCGCCCAACAAGACGCTGGCGGCGCAGCTCTACTCCGAGTTCCGCGAGTTCTTCCCGAACAACGCGGTGGAGTACTTCGTCTCGTACTACGACTACTACCAGCCCGAGGCCTATGTGCCTTCGCGCGATCTCTACATCGAGAAAGATTCGTCGATCAACGAGCACATCGAGCAGATGCGGCTCTCGGCGACCAAGTCGCTGCTCGAGCGCCGCGACGTCGTGATCGTGGCAACGGTTTCCGCAATCTACGGGATCGGCGACCCCTCCGAGTACCACGAGATGGTGCTGCACCTGCGAGAGGGGGACAAACTCTCGCAGCGCGATGCGATCAAGCGCCTGACCGAGCTCCAGTACACGCGCTCCGAGCTCGACTTCAAGCGCGGGACGTTTCGCGTGCGCGGTGATGTGATGGACATCTTCCCCGCCGAGCATGCGGAGAATGCCGTTCGGGTCGTGTTGTTCGACGACGAGGTCGAGTCGCTGCAACTGTTCGACCCGCTGACCGGCCACGTCAAGCAGCGGATTTCGCGCTTCACGGTCTTTCCGTCGTCGCACTACGTGACCGGCC
>JANNNM010000001.1:0-3651 GCA_031398535.1 Betaproteobacteria bacterium
TTCGTGTTCGACCGCGAGATCCTCGACGCGCTTCCGGACGCCCACGACCGCCGCGTGGAATTCATCTGGGAATCCGTCGCCCAGCTGGCCGCCGCGCTCGCCGCGCGCGGTGGCGGACTGATCGTCCTGCATGCGGTCGCCCGCGCCGCCATCCCGGCGCTGGCGGCGCAACTGAAGGTGGAGGCCGTCTTTGCCAACCACGACTACGAGCCCGCCGCGCAGGATCGCGATGCCGCAGTCGCCCATGCGCTGGCCGATCGCGGCATCACCTTTCACACCAGCAAGGACCAGGTGATCTTCGAGCGCGCGGAGATCATGACGCAGGCGGACAAGCCGTTCTCGGTTTTCACGCCTTACAAGAATGCATGGCTGCGCGCGCTGACGCCATTCCATCTCAAGTCCTATCCGGTCGAGAAGTACGCAGGCGCACTGGTGCCGGCACCGGCGGCGGCGCCGATGCCCTCGCTTGAGGCCATGGGTTTCGCCCGCACCAACCTGGCGGCGCTTGGGGTGGTTCCAGGCATGGACGGCGGATCGAAGCTGTTCCACGATTTCCAGCACCGCATCGATGCCTACCGCGATGCGCGCAACTTTCCCGCCGTGAAGGGCCCGTCCTACCTGTCCGTGCACCTGCGCTTCGGTACAGTTTCCATCCGCGAGCTGGCGGCGTTTGCACACCGGCAGTCGCTCGAACGCGATGGCGAGGGCGCGCAGACGTGGCTGTCCGAACTGATCTGGCGCGACTTCTATGCGCAGATCCTGTGGCATCACCCGCATGTCGTGGGCCGCAGCTTCAAGGCCGAGTACGCAGACTTGAGGTTTCCCGGCAACCCGGCGCACTTCGCCGCGTGGTGCGCCGGCGCCACCGGCTATCCGATCGTCGACGCGGCGATGCGCCAGATGAACGGGACCGGCTACATGCACAACCGGTTGCGGATGATCGTCGCATCGTTCCTCGTCAAGGACCTGCTCATCGACTGGCGCGACGGCGAAGCTTACTTTGCGAAGTCGCTGATCGACTACGACCTCGCGTCCAACAACGGCGGCTGGCAATGGGCGGCCTCCACCGGCTGCGACGCGCAACCCTATTTCCGGATTTTCAATCCGGTGACGCAATCCGAGCGCTTCGACGCCGACGGCAAGTTCATCCGCCGCTATGTGCCGGAATTGGCCGCACTCGATGCGAAGGACATCCACGCGCCGTGGCTCGTGCCGCCTGCACTGCAACAGGCCAAGGGGGTCGTGATCGGCCGCGACTATCCGGCACCGGTCGTCGACCACGCGCAGTCCCGCGCGGCCGCGCTGCAACTCTTCAGGCGCACGTAGAAATCCGCAGCGTGGGCGCCGACTCATCGCGTTGATCCAGCGCGGTCGCGGCCGCAGCTTGGTTGCAACGTCGGCGGCCGGGGATCAATCCTCCTCGTGCCGTCGATGTTTGGCGTACTCGGCGGCAAGATGCTGCTGCAACGATGGTGGAGCCGCCTCGTAGTGCGACAACGCCATCGACCACGCACCCTGCCCTCCCGTCATCGACTTGATGCGCGCCGCGTAGCCTTCGAGTTCTCCCAGCGGCGCCATCCCCGTCACCGCCAGCGATCCTGACTGCAAGGTCTTCGTGCCCGTGACCTGCCCGCGCCGCGAGGCCAGGTCGCCGGTCACGTCGCCGATGTTGGCGGCGGGACAATTGATCTCCACGCCCACCACCGGTTCCAGGATGATCGGCCGCGCCTTCGCGATCGCATCGAGGAAGGCCTTGCGGCCCGCCGCCACGAACGCCACTTCCTTCGAATCCACCGCGTGAAATTTGCCGTCGTACACGTTCACGCGCACGTCCTGCAGCGGAAACCCCGCCAGCGGCCCCTGCGCCAGCACGTGCTCGACACCTTTCTGCACGGCAGGGATCAGCGACGTCGGGATCGCCCCGCCCTTGACCGTGCTGACGAACTCGAAGCCCGCGCCGCGCGGCCGCGGCTCGATCTTCAGGAACACTTCGCCGAATTGCCCGGCGCCGCCCGTCTGCTTCTTGTGCCGGTGATGGCCTTCCGCCGCCATCGTGATCGTCTCGCGATAGGGAATGCGCGGCGGCCGCGTCGATACCTCGAGCTTGAACTGGCCGGCCATCCGCTCCAGCACGGAACGCAGGTGCAATTCGCCCAGGCCCCACAGCACCGTTTCGTTCAGCGTCGTATCGTGCTCGACGACGAGCGTGGGGTCCTCGGCCGTCATCCGGTGGAGCACCTCGGAGATCCGCTGCTCGTCGCCGCGGCGCTTCGGCTCGATCGCCACGCCGTGCATCGGCGTGGGGAATTCGAGCGGCTGCATGTGGATGTGATCCTCGTCGTGCGAATCGTGCAGCACGCAGTCGAACTCGATCTCGTCCACCTTCGCCACCGCCGCAAGATCGCCCGGGACCGCGCGATCGATTTCGACATTCTTGCCGCCTTGCAGCATGAAGAGATGGCCCACCTTGAACGGCTTGCGCCCGTCGCCGACAAAGAGCTGCGTGTCGCGGGTCACCGTGCCCTGGTGCACCCGAAAGATGCCGAGCTTGCCGACAAAAGGATCCATCACCACCTTGAACACATGGGCAAGCACATGGAGCCCCGGATCGGGTTGCGAATGGAACTCGACGGCGCCGTCGCCCTCGCCCTTCGTGAATCGCGGTGGATTGCCCTCGGCCGGATTGGGCAGCAGCCGGTCGAACACCTGCAGCAGTTCGGCCACGCCGGCACCCGTGCGGGCGGACACGAAGCACACCGGCACCAGGTGGCCGTCGCGCAGCGCCTGTTCGAAGGGCGCGTGCAATGCCTCCGGCGGCACTTCGCCGTGTTCGAGGTAGTGGGCCATCAGCGCCTCGTCGACCTCGACCACCTGGTCGACCAGCGCGCCATGGGCCGCAGCGACCGACGAGAAATCAGCGTCGCCCGCCGGATTGAAGAAGCAGTCGACCACGCGCTTGCCGCCGTCGGCGGGCAGGTTGATCGGCAGGCATTCCTTGCCGAATGCCGCCTGGATCGCCGCCAGCAGCGCCGGCAGGTCCACGTTGTCGCCATCGATCTTGTTGATCACGACAACACGACACAATCGGCGGCGCGCCGCCTGTTCCATCATCCGCTCCGCCACCATCTCGATGCCGGCCTGCGCGTTGATCACCACGGCTGCGGTCTCCACGGCGTCGAGCGCGCCGATGGCCTGCCCGATGAAGTCGGGAAACCCCGGGGTGTCGATCAGGTGGACGCGCGTGCCGCCGGTCTCCAGGTGCAGCAGCGATGAACGCAGCGAGTGCTGGTACTGCTTCTCGAACGCATCGAAGTCGCTGGCAGTCGTGCCGCGCTCCACGCTGCCGGCGGCAGGCAACGCCCCGGCCCGGACCAGCAGGGCTTCCGCCAGCGTGGTCTTACCTGCGCCGCCCTGGCCTACCAGGGCCACCGTGCGCAGATTCTCCGTGGCGTAGTTCGGCATCGCGCCTCCTCCGGACGTTGAGGAGACAATTTAGCCGATTCGCGCGCCAACGCGTTACTGCGCCGCAATATGAAGTGGACCGGACCGGCGCAATCAGGGCCCAAAAGCGAAACGGCGCGGGTGGCGCGCCGTTCCGGACTTGCGACCGGAAATGACGTCAGTTCGTGGCGCTGACGCCGGTCATTTCGC
>JANNNM010000061.1:0-12582 GCA_031398535.1 Betaproteobacteria bacterium
CGCGACGATGCGCGCTGCCTCCTTGTCGCCGCCGGAGCGCGCCACCTTCGAATACTTCGAGATGTGCTTCTCGACCGCGGCCATGTCGGCCAGCGCCAGCTCCGTGTTGATCGTCTCGATGTCGGAGATGGGGTTCACGCCACCGGCCACATGGATCACGTTGTCGTCGACGAAGCAGCGCACGACGTGCGCAATCGCGTCCGTCTCGCGGATGTTGGCCAGGAACTGGTTGCCCAGGCCCTCGCCCTTCGACGCGCCGGCCACGAGGCCCGCGATGTCGACGAACTCGACCACGGCAGGCAGCACGCGCTCGGGCTTCGCGATGCCCGCCAGCGCGGCCAGCCGCGGATCAGGCACCTCGACGAGGCCGACGTGGGGTTCGATCGTGCAGAACGGATAGTTCTCCGCCGCGATGCCGGCCTTGGTCAGCGCATTGAAGAGGGTGGACTTGCCGACGTTCGGCAAGCCGACGATGCCGCATTTGAGACTCATGGATGGGCCTTCGGGTAAGGGTTGCGCGCGTGCGTCACGGGGCCGCGCGCGTGTGCAGCACCATCATCGCGCGCTCCATGTCGCCTGCCGCAATGTCGGGCCAGGCGGAAAGAGCGCGGGTGATGGCGGCGTCGATGGTCGTGCGGTCGTCGGTGCCGGGCGGCTTCAGCACGTAGTCGACGACTTGTTGCTGCGCAAGCTCGGAATCGCGCGGATGGCCGATGCCGATGCGCAACCGCCAGAACTCGGGCGAGGCGATCTGCGCCTGGATGTCGCGCAGGCCGTTGTGACCCGCATGGCCGCCGCCGAACTTCATCTTGACCTCGCCGGCCTTCAGGTCGAGTTCGTCGTGGACGACCAGGATTTCTGCAGGCGCGATGTCGAAGAATCGTGCCAGCGCGGACACCGACCTTCCCGACAGATTCATGAACGTGCCCGGCTTGACGATGCGCACGTCACCGGCCTTGGCCACTTCGCCCGCGAACTTCGACTCGTGGTTGAACGCGGCGCGCAGTTTCGCGGCCAGCAGGTCGGCAAACCAGAAGCCCGCGTTGTGCCGCGTCTGCGCATACTCGCGCCCCGGATTGCCCAGGCCGGCGACGAGGCGAATGGGAGATGAATGAGCCATGAAGGTCAGGAGACGTCAGGTGACCGCCGAAGGACCGCAACGAAAAAGGCCCGCTTGAAGCATGCGGGCCTTGGGTCGCGACGATCCTTCAGGATCAACGCGATTACTTCTTCTTGTCGTCTTTCTTGTCGTCCTTCTTGTCCGCCGCCTTGTCGTCCTTCTTGGCGTCGGCTGCAGCCGGCGCGGCGGCAGTCGCGGCGGCCGCAACGGTTTCTTCCGTCTCGACCGCGGCACGCGGCACGACGGCGGTGGCGACCACCGGGTCCTTGCGGCCGTGCGTGACGACGGTGACCCCGGCCGGCAGCTTCAGCGCCGACACGTGGATCGAGTGGCCGACTTCGAGCATCGACAGGTCGACCTCGATGAAGCCCGGCAGGTCGCGCGGCAGGCAGGTGATGTTGGCGTCGGTGATCACGTGGCTGACGATCGCACCGTTGGTCTTCACGGCCGGCGAGATCTCGGCGTTCACGAAGTGCAACGGCACCTTCATGTGGATCTTCTTGTTCTCGTCGATGCGCTGGAAATCGACGTGCAGGATCTCGTTGCGGAACGGATGCATCTGGACGTCGCGCAGCAGCACCTTGGTGGCCGCGCCGTCGAGCTTCATCGTCAGGATCGACGAATGGAAGGCTTCGTTGCGCAGCGCGTGGAACAGCGCGTTGTGGTCGAGCTCGATCGGCGTGGGCGTGGCGACACCGCCGTAGACGATGCCGGGGGCCTTGCCGCCACGACGCATGCGGCGGGAGGCGCCGCGGCCTTCGGTGGCGCGCGGGAATGCAGTGAATTCGATGGTCATGCGGGTGACTCCGGTTGTCTGCGGCCTTCCCGGGGGCGCGGACCCATGGGTTTACCCCTTGGGTTCAGCGCTTCAGGTCGTCCGCCTCAAGTTTGCCTCGATGGGCGACAGCCGCTCGGGACGTTGGCCTGCGTCATGGCGTGTACCAGGGCGGCAGGGGGTCCGGCGGAAAAGCCTTGAATTATAACCCGATTTCAGGGAATTGCGCTACCCGGGGCCGGGCCGCCGGGCAGGGGGTCAGTCGGTGAACAGCGACGACACCGATTCCTCGTTGGAGATGCGGGTCATCGTCTCCGCCAGCAGCTGTGCGCAGGAAAGCTGGCGCACGCGCGGCAAGGCGAGGGCTTCGGCCGACAGTGGGATCGTGTCGGTGACGACCAGCTCATCGAGTTCGGACTCGGCAATCCTGCCCACGGCGCCGCCGGAGAGGACCGCATGCGTGCAGTACGCGACGACCTTCAGCGCGCCGCGCTCCTTGAGGGCACCTGCGGCCTTGCACAGCGTGTTGGCCGTATCGACCATGTCGTCCATGATCACGCAGGTGCGACCTTCGACGTCGCCGATGATGTTCATCACCTCGGCCACGTTGGCCTTCGGACGACGCTTGTCGATGATCGCGAGGTCGGAGTCGAGGCGCTTGGCGATGGCACGCGCGCGCACCACGCCGCCGACGTCCGGCGAGACGACGATGAGGTTCTGGTAGTCGCGCTTCCACAGGTCGCCCAGCAGGATGGGCGTGGCGTAGATGTTGTCGACCGGGATGTTGAAGAAGCCCTGGATCTGGTCGGCATGCAGGTCCATGACCATCACGCGATCGACACCGACGGTGGACAGCATGTCGGCCACTACCTTGGCGGTGATCGCGACGCGCGCGGAGCGCGGGCGGCGATCCTGCCGCGCATAGCCGAAGTACGGAATGGCCGCGGTGATGCGTGCCGCCGATGCGCGCTTCAACGCATCGACCATCACCATGATCTCCATCAGGTTGTCGTTGGTGGGCACGCAGGTGGACTGCAGCACGAAGACGTCGCGCCCGCGCACATTCTCCAACAGCTCGACCATCACTTCGCCGTCGGAGAAACGCCCCACTTCGCAGCGTCCGAGGCTGATGTTCAGGTGACGGCACACGGCCTGCGCGAGATTGGGGTTCGCGTTGCCGGTGAAGATCCGCATCCGTTCGAACGCCATGGTCACGCCGCCTTGAAGAGTTCGTGCGGAGTCTATCCGAAAAACGCGCACTCAAAAGGCGCCGATGCGTTCGCGAACCGAACGATGGGCGGACGATGCATGTCGAGACCGGGGAAAATGGCTGGGGAGGAAGGGATCGAACCTTCGAATGCCGGAATCAAAATCCGGTGCCTTACCACTTGGCGACTCCCCAGCGGAAAACGGTTTCCGATTGCGTTACGCGAACGCCGCAAGCGGATGGCGGGCGATCGTCCGGGCCACGTGACCTGCGATGGACGACGGCAGTGCTGCCACCACACGCCGGGCTTGCACTTCGGAGGCGCACATCGCGATGGCGCAGGCCCCTGACCCCGTCATCCTCGCGTGTGGCGCGAGGCTTTGCAGCGCGTGGATCGCGTGGCCGACTTCCGGTGCCCGCGCGATCGTGACTTCCTGCAGGTCGTTGTGGCCATAACCTTCGGAAAAGACGTCTATTTTCGCCGACGCGGTGTTTCGTGTCAATTCCGGGGCCGCAAAGATGTCGGCGGTACGAACCGCCGCGGCAGGTTGCGCGATCACGACCCATTGTGCCGGCATCGAGACCGGGCTCAACACTTCGCCGACCCCGCGCGCCACCGCCGGCGCGCCACCCACGAAAAACGGGACATCCGCCCCCAGCCCCAACGCGACATCCATCAGCTGCGTCCGGGGCAGGCGCAGCGCCCACAACCGGTTCAACGCCAGCAGCACGCTGGCGGCATCCGAACTGCCGCCACCCAGGCCCGCCCCCTGCGGGATGCGCTTGGTGACGGCCAGATCGACGCCGAAGGGCGTGCGCGTCATCGCCTGCAGCGCCAATGCCGCGCGCAGGGTCAGGTCGGCGGCGGCAGCGATGCCTGGCACGTCGTTGCTGCGCGCGATGACGCCGTCGTCGCGGCGCCGGAGCGCAATCGTGTCCGCGAGGTCGACCAGCGCGAACAGCGACTCGAGCAAGTGATACCCGTCGGCGCGCCGACCCGTGACGTGCAGGAAGAGATTGACCTTGGCTGGTGCAGCGACAACAAGCTGCGCAGGATCAACGCTCATGGCGCCCCCGGCGCGTTCCACTGATCGACGACGATGCGCACCTCGATGGTGTCGGGATCCGGGTACCGCATCACGAGGCGCAGCGGCTGCGACGCGGCCGCGCCGTCTGCATACGCGTAGACGATCTCCCAGCCCGATTGCCGCAGCACGGCCGGACGGCCCGCGCTGTCGCGTTCCAGCCCGAACGGAATGCCGGTGCGCGGCGCGCCCGTCACCCACGTCGCGAGACCTTCCACCGGCACGGGCACGCCCAGCACGTCGCGCGTCAGCACGTCCCAGTTGGCGGCATCGAGTACAGGCTTGCCCGGGCGTTCGACGCGAACGCCCGCGGCATCGCCGGTCATGCGCGCGAGGGTCTGTCCCATCGGGGTCGCGACGTCAATCACGTCGCCATCGGGCCGGTGCCGCCACGTGAAATGTGCCGCCGCGCCTTCATTGCCGCGTCGTGCCGACAGGCGCCCCGCGATATCGAACTGCGGCGTGGCCACCAGCGGCACATCGACGGCCGTCGATGCAGGCCCGACGCTCGCGCATCCGGCCAGCACCGCGATCGCCGCCATCAACCCGATGCAGGCGACAGTGCGTGAACGCGTGTGCGCGACACCGGCCGCGGCCGGCGCAGCATGGCTCACTTCAGCGCGCCAGCCGGCGCATCGTCTCGAGCAGGACCGGGTGGTCGGGATTGGACTGCAACTGCATCTGCCAGAGTTCCTTCGCCTGCGCGTACTCGCCCTTGGCCCACAGTACTTCGCCGAGATGCGCCGCGATCTCCGGGTCCGGGCGTTCCTTCATCGCGCGGCGCAGGTAGGTTTCGGCCTCCTCGTAGCGGCCCAACCGGAAGAGCGCCCACCCCATGCTGTCGAGGATGAACGAATCGTTGGGCGCGAGCTTGTTGGCCTTCTCGATCAGCACGAAGCCCTCGGCCGCGCGCGGCGTGCGATCCACCAGCGTATAGCCCAGCGCATTCAATGCCTGCGGATCTTCCGGACGCAGCTCGACCAGGCGCCGCAACCGCGCCTCCGCCTCGTCGATGCGGTCGAGCTTCTCCGCGACCATCGCCGCGTCGTAGAGCAGGTCGGTCGATTCAGGATGCTCCTTGATCGCCAGCGTCAACACCGCGTACGCCGCGGCGTTGTCGTTGGCATCGCGCAGCAGTTGCGATTCGGCCTGGCGGACCTGCACGCGCTGCTCGATCGATACCGCCGGCAGGTCCGCAAGAAACTTGCGGGCCTCGACGACCTTGCCCTGCTTGGCGAGCATGGCGGCGATGCGCAGCTTCGCGAGCCAGGACTTCTCGCCCTCGGGCACCGCCTTGTAGCGTTCGATGGCGTCCTGGTAGCGTCCCGATTCGTCCGCGACCTGCGCGTAGAACAACTCGACGACGCCGTTTTCGCCGTAGTTGGCGCGCTTCAGGTCGGCCAGCAGGGCCTCGGCCGTCTCCCAGTCCTTCATCTGCATCGAGATCACGGCCACGCCGAATTCGAACTCGCGCGCCGTGCGGTCGTTGTCCCACAGTTTCTGGTACAAGGCGCGGGCCTCGCCGTAGCGCTTCTGCTCGACGTAGAGCTGCGCCAGCGCGCCGGCGGCATTGCGGGCCTCCGGGTTGGCGGCGACGAACGCCTGCAGATAGGCCATGGCCTCGTCGCTCTTGCGACGAGACAGGAGCTCCGTCTTCAGCAACGCCGCGCGCTCCCAATCGGGCTTCAACACCAGCGCGCGGTCGATCTCGACCATCGCCGTGTTGTCGGGACTGCCTTCCGGGATGCCACCGCTGAACGCGGCCAGCGCCACTGCGAAGTGGGCCTCGGCGTTGTTCGGGTACGGCTTGGCCAGTTCGCGGACCAGCTCGAAGGTTTGCCGCCGGTCCAGCTGGTCGCCGAAGAACCGGTTGAGCTGCAGGAAGATCTCGCCCGCGCCGCGTTGCGTGAGCGCGGCGTCGGCGATGAGCTTCTCGAGGCGAAGCTTCAGGTCGTTGTCGGTGCCGAAATCCTGCACACCCTGCCCGGTGCCGCCGGCGGCCAGCGCGGTCAACACCTGCTTCGGGCGCTCGGCGGCGGGGTCGAGTGCGGTCCAGAGCTTGGCGGATTCCTGCGCCAGGCCGCGCATGCGCGCCGCCAGCGCGATTTCGGTGGCGCGTCGCGCGAGGCGCGGGTCGCGGGCTTCGCGCGCGGCTTCGAAGTACGCGCGCGCGGCAAGCGATGTCTCGCCACGCTGCAGCGCGACGTCGCCCAGCATCAGCCGGTAGAAGACATCGGCGCTCAGCCCTTCGACGTCCGCGCGCGGCGATGGCACCGGCGTCGCATGCGGCGCGAGACCGGGCGACAGCGTTTGCGCCGAGGCGGTACCGGGGCCGGCGGCCGCGAGCGCGGCGAGCAACGGAAGCAGCAGGAATTTGCGGGGGAGGGGGAAGCGAAGGCGGCGCATAGGCTCGGGCGGGCAGAAGTTGCGTTGGGGGCGGAAGTCCGCAGCGCCGCGTGCAAACCGGCATGGCGGCAAGCCCATGCGTGTGGCGGCTGACGTACCCTGGCTGGGTCGATGTTAGGCTATATCCGGCGGTGCAACAAAGAGGTGACGTGGACGTAAATGACCGCGCGCCCGATGCGAACGCGAGAACCCCGCGCATGGCGGACCGGCGCGCCGCCTGCCCGAAACCCTCCGTCAGCGACGATGCCCGAACTACCTGAAGTCGAAACCACGCGCCGGGGGGTGGAGCCCCAGGTGGCCGGCCGCAGGATTCATGCACTGCAGGTATACGACAGGCGGTTGCGGTGGCCGGTTCCCGGCGATCTGCATGTCCACCTGGTCGGTCGTTCGATCGATCGGATCGATCGTCGAAGCAAGTACTTACTGTTTCGTTTGGCGGGGGATACGCTGCTGGTGCATCTGGGAATGACCGGCAGCCTCCGCGTGTTCCACGACTTGCCGGCCCGGCGCGCGCACGATCATGTCGACCTGACGCTGGAAGGCGGCGTCACGCTGCGCTACAACGACCCCCGGCGCTTCGGCGCCATCCTGTGGCTGCCGGGCGGCGAACCCCTGCATGCGCTGCTGGCGAGCCTCGGTCCCGAACCGTTCGACCCGGCCTTCGATGCCACGTACTTCTGGCGCGAGACGCGGCGGCGCACCGCGGCCATCAAACTCGCGCTGATGGACAACCACCTGGTCGTGGGCGTAGGCAACATCTATGCGAACGAGGCACTGTTCCGCGCCGGGATCCGGCCCACCACGCCCGCACACCGGCTGACGCGGCCGCGGCTCGCCCGGCTGGTCGAGGCCGTGCGGGCGGTTCTGACCGAGGCGATCGCCAAGGGCGGCAGCACGCTGCGCGACTACGTCGACGCGACCGGGGAACCGGGCTATTTCCAGCTGGAATACTTTGTATACGGCCGGGAAGACGTGCCGTGCCGCGTGTGCGGCACGCCGATCCGGCACCGGCGGCTGGGGGGGCGCGCGTCGTTCTGGTGTCCCATCTGCCAGCGCTGATCCCCCACCAACGCCTGCCCCCGACCGGCACCTCGGGACGCCTTCCGGCATGTTCGGCCCGGCAGAACCGGCGTCTCCCACCGGGCCGCTGCGGCCATCGCGTTCGGCACGAGTTGTGCTTTACAGCTCTGCTAGCATTGGTTTTCCCGGCTTAAACGAAAAAACGACCCATCCGGCAGCGAGGATCATCATGGTGCCTTCCCGCGATCTTGCGGCCCGCTTCGAGGCGTACAGCGACTGGCGCCGCCGCCTGTCGGCGGGCGTCTCCGGCCTCCATGGCTGGCTGCAGGAACAGGATCTTGCCGACACGCAGGTGGACCTGCGGATCCAGCAACTGCTGGAGCGCCTCCACCAGGACAAACTGGTCGTGGCTTTCGTCGCGGAGTTCTCGCGCGGCAAGTCGGAACTGATCAACGCCATCTTCTTCGCCGACTTCGGCCAGCGCCTGCTGCCGTCGGCCGCCGGGCGCACGACGATGTGCCCTACCGAGCTCCTGTACGACGCCTCGCGGCCGCCGTCGATCCGGCTGCTGCCGATCGAGACGCGCCTGAAGGATGCGTCGGTCACCGAATTCAAGAATTACGCGGACGAGTGGGTCACGTTCCCGCTCGACCTCGCGTCCGCCGAGAAGATGAGTGAGGCGCTGTCGCGCGTGTCGCAGGTGAAGCACGTGCCGGTCGACCTGGCGCGGAAGTACGGCCTCTTCGGCGACGACGACGATGACGACATCCTGGCCGCGCTCGAGACCGGTGACGAGGGCAACGTCGACATCCCGTGCTGGCGGCACGCGATCATCAACTTCCCGCACCCGTTGCTGCGCCAGGGCCTCGTGATCCTCGACACGCCCGGCCTCAATGCGATCGGCACCGAGCCCGAGCTGACGCTGAACCTGCTGCCCAACGCGCATGCGCTGCTGTTCATCCTGGCCGCCGACACCGGGGTGACGAAGACCGACCTCGAGGTGTGGAACCAGCACCTGGCCGGCGACGATCCCGCCACGCGCGCCGGGCGCATCGTGATCCTCAACAAGATCGACGGCCTGTGGGACGACTTGAAGTCGGAGGACGCGATCGACGCCGAGATCGCCCGACAGGTGCGCAGCACGGCGCAGATGCTCGACGTGCCGGCGTCGCAGGTCTACGCCACATCGGCGCAGAAGGCGCTGCTGGCCAAGGTCAACGGCGACGACGCGCTGCTGGCACGCAGCCGGTTGCCGGCGCTCGAGACCTCGCTGTCGCACAAGCTCATCCCCGCCAAGCGCGACATCGTCGGCGCGGCATCGCAGGCGGACGTGCGCTCGCTGACCGCCGCCGTGCGCACGATCCTCGATGCACGCGCGGCCGGCATCACCGAGCAGCTGGCCGAACTGAAGGCCTTGCGCGGCAAGAACCAGGACGTGGTCGGCCACATGATGGCCCGCGTGCGCGAGGAGAAGGAGGTCTTCGAGCGCGGGCTGGCGCGCTTCACCGCGCTGCGCAACGTGTTCACCCAGCAGACCAACGAGCTCTTCGACCGCGTGGGCCTCGAGACGCTGCGCGCCAATGCGCAGCAGACGCGCCGGCACATCGAGGACAGCCCCTTCACCCGCGGGGTACGCGGCGCGATGAACGATTTCTTCGGCAGCATCCGCGGCGACTTCGCGGCAGCCGGCCGGCAATCGACGGAAACGCACGAGATGATGCGCGCGATGTATGCGCGCTTCGCGAAGGACCATGGCCTCGAGCCCTTCAACCCGCCCGCGTTCTCGGTGCTGAAGTACCAGAAGGAGATCGAGCGCCTTGAACGCGCGTACAACACGCACTTCAATACGCTGTGGAACATGGTCAGCAAGGCCAAGTTCTCGCTGATGAAGCGCTTCTTCGAGACGATCGCGTCACGCGTGAAGCATGTGTACGTCGTGGCCAACCGCGATCTCGAGGCGTGGCTGAAGGCGGTGATGTCGCCGCTCGAGACGCAGGTGCGCGAACATCACCTGCAGTTGCGCCGGCGCCTCGACAGCATCAAGCGCATCCACCAGGCCAGCGGCGAGCTCGAGGAACGCGTGCAGGAGCTCGAACAGCACGAGGCCGCGATCCGGCTGCAGATCAAGGGACTGCAACTCCAGGTGGCCACGATCGATCTCATCGTCGATCAACCCGATGCGATGCCGCTCGCGGCCAACGGTTGATGGTTTTGTAGGACGCGTGCTGCGCGCGACTGTCGCCGCATCACGACATCGTGGCCGTTCCGCCGCATATCGTGCGCGCATGTCGGCGCAGGAACCATTCTGACGTGGGACATGTCCTATAATGGTTCCATTCCCATATTCACTGCGCCGGGGTCATTCCCGGCCACTCAACATGCGCAAAAGCCTCCTGCTTGGCCTGTTGTTCGCGGCCACTGCATTCCCCACGTTCGGTCCCGCGGTCGCCGCTGTTGCCAGCACCGACCAGACCGAGCTGGTCGAGTTCTACAACAAGAGCCTCGATCATTACTTCATCACGAGCGGCCCGAAGGAAATCGCGAACCTCGATAATGGCGTGATCACCGGGTGGGTGCGCACCGGGTTTGGCTTCCCCGTCGTGAAGAACGGCGTCGACGTTCCGAATACTTCGCCGGTGTGCCGATTCTACGGCCTCCCGGAAGCCGGCATCGATTCCCACTTCTACTCGTCGAAGGTCGACGAGTGCGAACAGGTCAAGATCAAGTTCCCGCAACAATGGAAGTTCGAGGCCGCCGAGGTCTTCCGCGCATTCGCCGTGGACCCGAACAGCGGCCTGTGTCCGGTCGACACGTCGGCTGTTTATCGTCTGTGGAACCAGCGCCCTGACGTCAATCACCGCTACACCAACCAGCAGTCGGTCTACGACGCGATGATTGCCAAGGGCTACAAGCCCGAGGGCGACGGCAACCCGGCGCAGCCCGTCGCCTTCTGCCAGCCGATCGGCGCATCCACCGTGCCGCCGCCGGCCGCGGGCTCGCCCACTTGCACGCTGTCGGTCAACTCGGCCACGCCGGCCGTCGGCTCCACGCTGATCCTCACGGCCAGCTGCACCAACGGCCCCACGTCCTTTGCATGGACCGGTTGCACCAGCACCAGCAACACCTGCCAGGTCACGCGCACCACGGCCGGCACCGCCAAGTATGTCGTCACCGCCAGCAATGCAGCGGGCGCGGGCGCGCCGCTGCCCATCGAAGTCACGTGGATAGCCATCGGCCCGTTGCCGGTGTGCTCGATCAGCGCCAACAATCCCACGCCAACCGTCGGCAGCACGCTGACGCTTTCCGCCAACTGCAGCCAGACGCCCACGCGGATCGATTGGCTTGAATGCAATGCGCTGATCCAGGGCATCTGCAGCGTCATCCCGACGTGTTCCAACGTGTCCACGTCCTGCGCGATCTCGTCGAGTACGGCGGGTTATGCACGCTATGCGGTCGCCGGCGCCAATGCATCGGGTACCGGCGCGCGCGGTGCGGTCGACGTCGAATGGAAGTCGGCTGGTGGCGGTGGCGGCGGTCCGGTGCTGACCCCGGTCTGCACGGCCATCGCCAGCAACGAGAACCCGAACGTCGGCACGTCGATCGTGCTGACCGCATCGTGCCTCAACAACCCGACGAGCTACACGTGGACCAACGTCACGTGCTCGCAGGTGCAGTGCGCCACGTCGTCCGTGGTCACCGGCCCGCAGACGTACTCGGTGTCCGGCAGCAACTCGGCCGGGACCAGCGCGGCGTCGTTCATCACCGTCAACTGGGGTGGCACGTCGATCCCGCAGACGCCCGCGTGCACGCTGACCGCATCGAGCCTCACCCCCACGGTGGGCCAGACGGTCACGATCGCCTCGTCGTGTACCAACAGCCCCAGCACCTATGCGTGGACCGGGTGCACCGGCACCAGCGCCAGCTGCAGCGATGCCTCCAAAGCCACCGGGCCCAAGACCTACGGACTCACGGCCACCAACGGTGCCGGCCAGGGCACGGCCACCATCGTCGTCAACTGGCAGGGCGCGCCCACGGCGGTGCCGGTCTGCACGGTCACGTCCAGCAGCGCCACGGCCTTCGTCGGTCAGGCGGTCCTGCTGACGGCCACCTGCAACAACTCGCCGCAGTTCTATGCGTGGACCAACTGCAACAGCAACCAGCCGACCTGCACAGCCGCAGCGTCGGCCACGGGACCGCAGGTCTACACGATCCAGGCCGCCAACGCCGTGGGGGCCAGCACGCCGGTGTCCACCACGGTGACATGGCAGCAGTCCACCGGCGGTGCCGACTTCTGCGGCTCGTTCCCGGACGCGCAGCGCGTCACGAAGAACTGGGAAGACAACGTGCCGATCTACACGCAGAGCAACGGCGGCTTCTCCTCCAATGGCGCTTACGTGGTGCAGTTCACGGTGCCGAGTGCGCCGGGTTCCTACAGCACTCCGGGTTCCACCGACATCGCGGAGTACAACGGACCGAATACATTCCGGCACATGACGCTGTCCAAGAGCGCCTGCGACTTCCGCCCTGTCGATCCGACGGGGGTCTCAGGTCCGTTCTCGCTAGGTTACGGTACCTCGGCGCGCATCAACTGGAACGTCGGCGCGGCCCCGGTGGCACTGGTCCCCGGCCAGACCTACTACTTCAATTTCCGCAACTACAGCCCGGATACGGGCGGCGTCAGCTGCGCCACCAGCGCGTGCAACGCGATCATCCAGCTCAACTTCCCGAAGAACTAGCAGCACTTCAGTCAGCAAAGAAACGGGCACCGCGAGGTGCCCGTTTTCATTTCAGCTGCCGCAACGCGAACGTCCGGATGCCTCAACCCGGCGAGGCGGCCACCTTGATGGCCATCAGGCCCTCGTACTTGTGCATCAGCTGCGTGCGCGACTCGCTGTGGTCGGGGTCGAGGGGAATGCAGTCCACCGGGCACACCTCGCGGCATTGCGGCACATCGAAGTGGCCGACGCAT
>JANNNM010000119.1:0-4773 GCA_031398535.1 Betaproteobacteria bacterium
GTCACGATCGGGATCTTCGCCAGCGCGGACGGTGTGGCGATCTTCATCTTGCCCAGGCGCCGCGGCGTGCCCACCCAGTAGTGCGGCAGGTCGGTCAGGCGCTCGAAGGCCAGCAGCGGGGAGAGCGTGGGGCCGGAGATGATGGCCACGTCGAGCTCGCCACGCAGCAGCTTGGCATAGAGGTTGACGCTGAACTCCACGACCAGCTCGATCTGCGCCTGCGGATGGTGCGTCTCGATGTCGACCAGCAGCGTGGGCAGGTAGCGCGCTGCATAGGTGTCGGTGGCGCCCATCCGGATCAGGCCGCGGATGTCGTCGTGGGGCAGGTTGCGGTCGCTGATGCGCTCGGCGATGTCGAGCATGCGCTCCGCCTGTTGCGTCACCTCCATGCCGAGCGTGGTCAGCGTCGCCCGGTACGAGTCGCGGTTGAGGAGGCGCCCGCCCAGCGCGGACTCGAGCTCCTTGATCCGCAGCGACAGCGCCGGCTGCGTGATAGACAGCCGCGTGGCCGCGGCGCGCACGCTGCCGAGATGCGCCACCCAGTAGAGCGCCTCGAGCTGGGCCAGCGTGAGCTTCACGGCGCGTTGCTGCGCGGGCCTACGTGCTGGCGCCGCGCGCCGTGATCGGCCACAGGCTTTCGACGCGGCCGCCACGCACCGCGACGTACCAGTCGTGCAGGTTGACCGTGGGGTCGCAGTGGCCCGGGATCAGCATCACCTTGTCGCCGAGTTGCAGCGGCGGCGCGCCCGGCGGAATCGTGATCTTGCCGTGCTCGTCGGAGGCGCCGACCACCTGGAGGTCGTCCCGCATGTGCACCCAAGGCAGGCCCTTCTCTGCTGTGTACGACTTCAAGCCCGCATCGACGATCGCGCGATCGGCGGTGGGCGCGCTCATCACGGTGGCCAATACGAAGAGGCTGTGCCGGAATTCACGGTAGCGCTGGCCGTCGTCGCCACCGATGCGCGCGTACTCGGTGTCCATGAACACGTACGAGCCCACCTGCAGCTCGTTCCACAGGCCGCTGCCGCCTTCCATCCGGAACGTGCCCGTGCCGGCGCCGCAGATCAATTCGCAGGCCAGTCCGACGGCCTGCAGGCGATCGACGACGACACGCACGGCGTCGGCTGCGCGCGCGATGGCCTGCTGGCGCTCGGCGAGTGTTGCCATGTGCTGGGCCGTGCCGTGGTACGCCTGCAGCCCGCGAAACCGGAGGCCTGGCGCATTGGCGATCAACAGGGCGAGCTGCACTGCGGCTTCGGGCGTGGCGACGCCGCACCGCTGCATACCGACCTCGATCTCGATCAGCGCGCCGAACTCCACGCCGAACTCCGTCGCGGCTCGCGATGCCTCGGCCACCTGTTCCGGCGCGTCGAAGCAGAGGCCGATGGTGGCGTCGGTGGCGAGCGAAGCCAGGCGCCGAAGCTTGCTGATGCCCACGACTTCATTGCTGACCAGCACATCGCGGACGCCGCCGCGCACCAAGGCTTCCGCTTCGCCGACCTTCTGGCAGCATTGGCCCACGGCGCCCGCCAGGATCTGCATGCGCGCAATGGTGGGGCACTTGTGGGTCTTGGCATGCGGGCGCAGCCGCACGCCCGCGTCACGCGCGAACGCGGCCATCCTGTCGAGGTTGTACTCGAAGGCATTGAGGTCGACGATCAACGCGGGCGTGTCGATTTCTTCGACGGGCGCACCGATTTGGGCCGGGTTCGTGTTCATCCGTTGCATTCCTTCGCTTGCCAATACGGGTTTCGCTAAGTGATGATATAGCAGATGCATTCCACCTCGACGGCCACCGCGCTTCACCCGATTTGAATCCCGAACACCCGCCAGCCAGCGTTGCCGCGGACGCGATGCCAACCATTCGCGTCGTGGACGTGCACAAGCGCTTCGGCACGCTCGACGTGCTGAAGGGCGTGTCCTTCGACGTGCATCGCGGCAACGTGGTCAGCATGATCGGCGCCAGCGGCTCGGGCAAGAGCACGCTGCTCCGCTGCATCAACTACCTCGAGACCCCCACGTCCGGCGACATCTTCATCGAAGGCGAATCGCTGTGCTACCGCACCGATGCCAGCGGCCAGCGCAAGCCACGCCCGCTGACAGAGATCAACCGGATCCGCCGTGATCTCGGCATCGTGTTCCAGCAATTCAACCTGTGGCCGCACATGACGGTGCTGGGCAACGTGATCGAGGCGCCGCAGCGCGTGCGCGGGATGTCGCGCAAGGCCGCCACGGAACTCGGTCAGGCCTGCCTGCGGCGCGTCCACCTCGCCGAGAAGGCCGGCGAGTATCCGGCACGGCTCTCCGGCGGCCAGCAGCAGCGCGTGGCCATCGCGCGCGCGCTGGCGATGCAGCCGAAGGTGATGCTGTTCGACGAGCCCACGTCTTCCCTTGTCCCTGAGCTCACGGACGAGGTGCTGGCCGTGATGCGCGAGCTCGCCAACGACGGGACGACGATGATCGTGGTCACGCACGAGATGGGCTTCGCGCGCGACGTGTCCGACCAGGTGATGTTCCTGCACAACGGCCTCATCGAGGAGGAAGGGCCGCCCGAGCAAATGTTCGGCGCGCCGAAGTCCGAGCGCTTCCGGCAGTTCATCTCGAAGCACGTCCAGTAGCAGATATGTCCGAGTCGCTGCGCGAAGTCTTCGACATCGGGGTGTTCTGGGAGTACCGGAACATCCTGCTGCGCGGGCTGGCGGTCAACTTCTATGTCTTCGCCGCTGCGGCGACCGTTGCACTGAGCGTGGGCCTTGGCGCTGCGCTGATGCGGGTCAGCAGGATTGCGCCGCTGCGCTGGCTGGGCACGCTCCACGTCGAGATCTTCCGCAACGCGCCCGACTATGTGATGGTGGTATGGGTGCACTTCGTGCTGCCGCTTCTCATCGGCACCGTGCTGCACAGCCGCTTCGAGTTCAATCCCTTCGTGTCTGCGGTGATCGCGCTGGGGCTTGTCTACAGCGGCTACTTCGCGGAAACGTTTCGCGCCGGCATCGAGGCGGTGCCGGTCGGTCACCTCGAGGCCGCGCGCTCGTGCGGCATGTCCGAGAGGCAGATCCTGTGGCGGATCATCCTGCCGCAGGTCGTGCGACGGATGCTGCCGGAGTCGATCAACCAGTTCATCTCGCTGTTCAAGGCGACGACCATCGTGTCGCTGATCGCGGTGCCGGACCTGATGTACCAGGTGTCGATGATCACCCAGCAGGAAATGCGGCCGCTGCCGCTCTACACCGGCGCCGCGCTCACCTACTTCGTGATCGTGCTGGCGGCCGGCAGCGCGTTGCGCGCGCTGGCCGAGCGCTGGCGCACGCGGATCCTGGCGTAGGCGCGGGCATGGGCAACTGGGAACGCCTGGTATGGAATCAACGCGACGCGCTGCTGTCGGTTCTGGTCGTCACCGTCGAGGTGTGCGCCATCGCATTCACCTGCGCGATCCTCGGTGGCCTGTTCCTTTGCCTGGTGCGCCTTTACGTGCGGCCGTTGCGGATCCCTGTCATCGGCCTGATCGAGTTCTTCCGCGCCACGCCGATCCTGGTGCAGCTGCTTTGGGTGAACTACGTATGGCCGGAACTCTTCGGCTGGCCGAATACGTTCTTCGCGGCGGCATGCACGGCGCTGGCCGTGCAATCGAGCGGCTATCTCGCCGAGACCTTTCGCGGCGGCATCGAAGCCATTCCGAAGGGGCAGCTCGAGGCCGCGTACGCGGTGGGGATGTCGCCGCTGCAGGTGTTCCTGCGGATCACGTTGCCGCAGGTGCTGCTGAGTTCGGCGCCGTCGATCGTCAACCAGTTCACGGTGATCGTGAAGTCATCCACGCTGGTCTCGGTGATCACCGTGCAGGACCTGATGTTCCAGTCGCAGAAGATCGTCAACATCGGTTACGAACCGATCGAGATCCTGACCGCGACTGCGGCCATCTACATCGTTTGCATCTTCCTCGTGTCCGCGGCCGGAAAGCACCTTGCGGATACTTTGCGACGGCGGTACGGGATCGCGGCCGCCTGAGGCGCCGTCGCAGAGGGTCAACCCGCCGCAGGGCCGCCCCGAAGCGGGTGCCCCCTCGGGGCGAGGGCGCCAAAGGCGCCGTCGGGGGGTCAATTCGGTTGACCGTTGCCGCGCGGCGTAGCGAGCAGCGCACACGACACCGCGCGTTCAAGCAGCAACTCGCGTTCGCGTGCATTGCGCGTCAATGTCGACGCGTGCATGAACTCGGTACGCGCTTCGTCGAAGCGCCCCAGCTGCCGCAGCAGGTCGCCGCGCACGCTGGGCAGCAGGTGATAGTTGCGAAGTTCCTGCGACGACCTTAGCGTGTCGACGACGTCGAGGCCCGCCGCGGGGCCGAAGGCCATGCCCAGCGCGACGGCGCGGTTCAGTTCCACGACGGGCGACGGCGCGATCTGTGCCAGCGCATCGTAGAGCGCGGCAATGCGCGTCCAGTCCGTCGCCTCCGGCGTGCGCGCGCGTGCATGGCACGCGGCGATCGCCGCCTGCAGCGCGTAGGGGCGCAGCCCGCCCGCCGGCACGCTCAGGGCCACCGCGCGGCCCAGTGCTGCCAGCCCGCGGCGGATCAGCAGGTGATCCCACTTCGTGCGGTCCTGTTCGAGCAGCAGGATCGGCTGGCCCTGCGGCCCCACGCGCGCGCGCATCCGCGACGCCTGGATCTCCATCAGTGCCACGAGTCCATGCACCTCGGGTTCGTCAGGGGCGAGACCCGCCAGCACGCGCCCCAGCCGCACGGCCTCGTCGCAGAGCGCCGGGCGGGTCCAGTCGTCG
>JANNNM010000167.1:0-5564 GCA_031398535.1 Betaproteobacteria bacterium
ACTGAAGAGCAGGAACGCGAAGGTCTCGACGTGTCGTCGCATGGTGAGTCGGCCTACCGCTCGTAAGTCGCGGTAGTCCGGCTGTATCGGGCAAGACGCGGACGGACTCTCTCCCCCGTCCGCGGGCAAGCCGGAAACGCAGGTTTCCGCAGCAATTGTTCTCTCCTCAGTGGCTATTCGGGGCGCGTCTGACGCGCCCCGTTATTTTTGTGCCGCGCGCGGGGCGAGTACAATTCCCGCACTTCCTGGCAAGGCACACGCATGGTTCCCCATCTCACCACGGCACTGGTCGGTCCGCTGCAGGACCTCGAACGGCGCATCATCGAGCACATGCCGGAGATCGAGCGCTGGCTGCGCACACAGTGGCAGGAGCACCAGGTGCCCTTCTACACGTCGGTGGACCTGCGCAATGCAGGGTTCAAGCTGGCGCCGGTCGACACCAATCTCTTTCCCGGCGGCTTCAACAACCTCAATCCGTCGTTCCTGCCGCTGTGCGTGCAGGCGGTGCAGACCGCGGTCGAGCGCGTGTGTCCCGACGCGCGCGGCGTGCTGCTGATCCCGGAAAACCACACGCGCAACATGTATTACCTGCGCAACGTCGCCACGCTCGAGGGCATCCTGCGCCAGGCCGGCATGCGCGTGCGCATCGGCTCGCTCAATCCCGAGATCTCCACGCTGACCAAGCTCGACCTCGGTGACGGGTCCACGCTGACGCTCGAACCCGTGGTGCGCAACGGCCGCCGCGTGGGGCTCTACGACTTCGACCCGTGCATGGTGCTGCTCAACAACGACCTGTCGGCGGGCTCGCCGGCCATCCTCGAACGCATCGACCAGCCGGTGGTGCCGCCGTTGGCGTCCGGCTGGTTCAACCGCAAGAAGTCGCATCACTTCGGCGTGTATTCCGGCATCGCGGAGCAGTTCGCCGCGCTGATCGGCATCGACCCCTGGCTGATCGACCCGTACTTCGCCGCCTGCGGCAAGATCGACTTCCAGGAGCGTTCCGGCGAGGAGTGCCTGCGCAGCAACGTCGACGCCGTGCTGGCGAAGATGGCGGTGAAATACGCCGAGTACGGCATCCAGGAAAAGCCGTTCGTCATCGTGAAGGCCGATGCCGGCACCTACGGCATGGGGATCATGACGGTGCGCAACGCCGACGAAGTCGTCGGGCTGAACCGCAAGCAGCGCAACAAGATGGCGGTCGTGAAGGAAGGCCTCGAAGTCAGCTCCGTGCTGATCCAGGAAGGCGTGCCCACGTTCGAGTCGATCAACGAGGCCATTGCCGAGCCCGTGGTTTACATGATCGACCGCTTTGTCGTCGGCGGCTTCTACCGCGTGCATACCGCGCGCGGCAAGGATGAAAATCTCAACGCCCCCGGTGCGCAGTTCGTGCCGCTGGCCTTCGAGACGCCGTGCATCCCCGATCTCGACGAACCCGCGGATTGCGCGCCCAATCGCTTCTACGCGTACGGCGTGGTCGCGCGCCTGGCGCAGCTTGCCGCGTCGATCGAGATCGAGGAACTCGAAGCCGGCGAATTCGCCGAACCCGTCACTGCGTGATCTCGGTCGAGTACTGCCAGCTGCTCGCGCGGTACAACCGCTGGATGAACGAGCGGCTGTTCGCCGCGGCTGCGCAAATCGATGCCGCGGAGCGCACGCGCGATCGCGGGGCATTCTTTGGCTCGATCCACCGCACGCTCAGCCACATCCTGTGGGGCGACCGCGTCTGGATCGGGCGCTTCAACGGAACGCCCTATGCCGCGCCCGCGTACGGTGCGGATGCCTACCCCGACTTCGCTGGTCTCACGCGCGAACGCGAGGCCACCGATACTGCGATCCTCGACTGGGCCGGTTCGCTGATCCCCGCGTGGCTCGATTCGACGCTTGAATACCGCGCCGCCTCCGACGGCCGCGCTCGCCAGATGCCGGCATGGGTCGCCGCGACGCATCTCTTCCAGCACGCGACGCATCATCGGGGCCAGGTGACGACGTTGCTGAAACAGGCGGGCCGCGATCCAGGCGTCACCGACCTGCCGTACCTGCCCGGCGTGGTGCGGATGGTCGACGACTGAAAAAGGGGTCAGGGTCGTAAAACAAAGGGGCCAGGCTCACCTTAAAAAAGGGGTCAGGGTCAATCTGGCGGCGTGTTGGCCAAACCTGCGATCTGCTGCATTGACCCTGACCCCTTTTTTAATGTGACCCTGGCCCCTTTTTCACTTCTTCCGCTTGGCGCGCGGATGGGCGGCATCGTAGACCTTGGCCAGCGCCTGGAAATCGAGATGCGTGTACACCTGCGTGCTGGCAATCGACGCATGGCCCAGCATCTCCTGCACCGCGCGCAGGTCGCCCGACGACTGCAGCACATGCGACGCGAACGAATGCCGCAGCATGTGCGGATGGACATGCCGGTTCAGGCCCTGGCGCATCGCCAGCGTGGCCAACCGCCGCTCGATCGTGCGCGTCGACATCCGCCGGCCCGTCGTGCCGACGAACAGCGCCGCGGCCTCCACGGGCGGCAACGACGCGCGCAGCTTCAACCACGCGGTGATGGCCTCGCGCGCGGCCGCTCCCACCGGCACCACGCGTTCCTTCGCCCCCTTGCCCCAGACGCGCACCTCGCCACCGACCAGGTCGACGCGATCGATGTCGACGGCCGCCAGCTCGGACACGCGCAGTCCCGACGAATACGCGAGTTCGAACAGGGCGCGGTCACACACCGCCGCCGGTGCGTCGTCCTTGATCGATACGAGCTGCACCGCTTCGTCCGGCGTCAGCGCCGACGGCAGCCGCTTCGCGGCCTTGGGTGCCTTCAGGCCGGCGCTGGGGTCCTCGCGCAACGCGCCGCGCTCGAGCAGGAAGCGGAAGAACGCGCGCCACGCGGACAGCATCCGGGCCAGGCTGCGTCCAGAAACGCCGCGACCATGCAGCGTGCCGAGGCATCGTGCAAGTTGCGCGCGCTGCATCGACGCAAACGGTTGGTCGCCGGCTACCGCCAGCAGTTGTGATGCATCGCGGACATAGGCGTCGCGCGTATGGCGCGAGCGCGTGGCGAGATGGGTGCCGAAGGCCTCGATCAGCGCGCGATTGGCGTCGTTGCCCTCCGTGATGGCCGCGGTTCGTGGAACCCGTCCCGGAGGATTGGTACGCAAGTACGCGTCAGGCCGGCGGCAGGAACCGCGCCGTGGCCACGCTGGCGAGCTCGGCGAGGCGCGTTTGGTAAAGCGTGCCCATGCCGGGATGGAACCGCCGCGCGTCTGGACTGCCGAGCGCCAGCACGCCGAAGGTCTGCGCCGTGCGCAGCGGCAGGAAGCCGAAGGATTGCAGGATGTCGCCGTCCTCGAACCATTCGCGCGACTCGAAGGCCGCCACCGGCCCGCAGTACGGCTGGCCCAGCTGGTCCGCGTAGTGGCGGATCTCGGAGGACGTGGCCGCGAGTTCCGGCAGGTACGATTGCTCCGGCACCTTGCCCCACAGCCGCGCCGCCACCTGCGGCACGCCGAAGTCTTCCTTGAGGCTGTGATACAGCACCGCCAGCGTGGTCTCCAGGTCCTGCGCAGCGAAGAGCGCCAGCGTGGACCGGTGTACCTTCTCGCTGATCTGGTCGTTCTCGGTGCCGTAGCTCACCAGCTCCTTGAAGCGGGCCTCGAGTTCGTTGTTCTTCTCGCGCAACGTGAGGATCTGCCGCTCCGCGATGGGAATGGCATGACCGCCGTGCGGATGCGGAACGAAGATCTCGGCGACCACATCCGCATAGTCCGCGAAGAATTGCGGGTTGTTCTTAAGGAATTCCGCGACTGCTGCTGCGTCCATGCGTCCTCGTCCGATTCTTGTCGTTATGGTGGCGCCTGCGGTCAGGCGGTCCACTCGCCTTCGAATACGCTGGCCGCGGGTCCGCGCATGAACAACGGCGCGCCCGGGCCTTCCCATGCGATGACGAGATCGCCGCCGCGTGTCCTGACCCGCACCGGCGAATCGGCCAGGCCGCGACGGATCACCGCCACCGCCGCCGCGCATGCCCCCGTGCCGCATGAAAGCGTTTCGCCGGCGCCCCGTTCCCACACCCGCAACGCAATGGTAGCGCGATCGATCACCTGCACATAGCCCGCATTCACGCGCTGCGGAAAGCGCGGGTGATGCTCGATCCGCGGACCTTGCGTCAGGATGGGCGCACGCTCGACATCGTCCACGACCTGGACCGCATGCGGGTTGCCCATCGAGAGGGCCGTGATCGTCACCGTCACACCGTCGACGTCCAGCGGTTCGGCCGGAAGGCCCAGTCCATCGGTAAAGGGAACCTGCGCGGCCGCAAGCCGCGGCACGCCCATGTCCACCGTCACGTCGCCGTCCGTCTCGAGGCGCGGCACGATGACGCCGTTCCTCGTCTCGACGCGGATCTCGTGCCTGGTGGTGAGGCCCTGGTCGCGGACGAACTTCACGAAGCAGCGCGCGCCGTTGCCGCAGTGCTCGACCTCGCCGCCGTCGGCGTTGAAGATCCGGTAGCGAAAGTCGGCGTCGCCCTGCGCGGGCTCCACCAGCAACACCTGGTCGCACCCCACCCCGAAGCGCCGGTCGGCCAGCGCGCGGATCTGCGCTGGCGACAGGTCGACGCGCTGCCGCACGCCGTCGAAGACGACGAAGTCGTTGCCGAGGCCATGCATCTTCGTGAACCGGAGCTTCATCGGGGCCTCGGCGCAAGTTGCGGCAGCGCGAACTCGCCGCTGCGCGAAAACGGCAGCACGGTGCCGCCTTCCAGCGTAGCCGTGCCGGCCACAGCATAGCGTGCAGCGGGGGGCATGGCGCCCCCGGCTTCAGCGCGCCGCGCGATGGCGGCCGCGGCCAGCAACGCATCCGCCAGCCCCGCGCGTACCGAGAGCGCCACCGGGGCCTCGCCGCGCGCCGCCAGCCGCACGGGGGCCGTCAACCGCGCCACGCCCACTGGCACGTCCTCGACGCGCACCGTGGCGTCGATGGCATCCACGTTGATGTCGCGGTCATTGGGATTGGACAGCGTCAGCGTGACCGTGAACTGGGCGTCCACGCCGGTCAGCCGGTCGACGCGCAGTATCGTGGCCACGACCTTCGGCGCTTCGAGGCGGGGGATGGTGCTGCACGCGCCGGCCACCAGCGCCAGCGCGCACCACCACCACGCGGAGCGCCAATGGGTCACGTCAGACGTTGAAGCGGAAGTGCATCACGTCGCCGTCGCGCACGATGTATTCCTTGCCTTCCAGGCGCATCTTGCCGGCCTCCTTCGCGCCCTGCTCGCCCTTGCAGGCGACGAAGTCGGTGTAGGCGGTGACCTCGGCGCGGATGAAGCCCTTCTCGAAATCGGTATGGATCACGCCGGCCGCCTGCGGGGCCGTGTCGCCGACGTGAATGGTCCACGCGCGCACTTCCTTCGGGCCGACGGTGAAGTAGGTCGACAGGCCGAGCAGCGTGTACGCCGCATGGATCACCCGGTCGAGCCCGGGCTCGGTCATGCCCATGTCGTCGAGGAACACCTGCTTGTCCTCGCCGTCGAGGCCGGCGATCTCCGACTCCATCGACGCGCACACCGCCACCACCGG
>JANNNM010000196.1:0-2903 GCA_031398535.1 Betaproteobacteria bacterium
CCCAGCTGGTCGGCAGGCGGCAATCCTTCCTATTTCCTGGGCACGGACGACCAGGGCCGCGATGTGTTCTCTGCCATCATGTACGGCGCCCGCGTGTCACTGCTGGTGGGTCTCGCGTCGGTAGCGCTGGCGATCCTGCTGGGCGTGTCGCTGGGCCTCCTTGCGGGGTATGCCGGCGGCAAGGTCGATGCCGTGATCATGCGCGTCGCCGACGTGCAGCTGTCGTTTCCCGCGATCCTGATCGCGCTGCTGATCGACGGCGTGTTCCGCGCCGCGCTGCCGCGCGAATCGCATGGTGAAGTGGCATTGCTGGTGATCGTGCTGGCGATCGGTTTTTCCAACTGGGTGCAGTACGCGCGCACGGTTCGCGGCTCGACGATGGTCGAGAAGAACAAGGAATACATCCAGGCGGCGCGCGTGATCGGCATTGCGCCACTCGCCATCATGCGGCGCCACCTGCTGCCCAATGTCCTCGGCCCGGTGCTGGTGCTGGCGACGATCAACATCGCCACGGCGATCCTGACCGAGGCCACGCTGAGCTTCCTGGGGGTGGGCGTGCCGCCCACGCAACCGTCGCTCGGCACGCTGATCCGCATCGGCAACGATTTTTTGTTCTCGGGTGAGTGGTGGATTACCATCTTTCCGGGTGTGGCGCTGGTGGTCATGGTGTTGTCGATCAACCTGCTGGGCGACTGGCTGCGCGATGCTCTGAATCCCAAGCTGCGCTGATGTCCGCAGGCGCAGGTCGCCTGCAGCACCGGCATTTTTTTCGTTGTTCAAGAAAGGATGTGCATGATGCGCAAATTCTCCTGGCTCACGTTGCTGGTGCCGCTGGCGATGCCGGTAGTCCTGACGGGCTGCGCCACCTGGGGCCCCACCTGGAGCGAACTCACCGGCCAGCGTTTCAACACGACGATCGCCAATCGCCGGCCGGCCATCATCGACCGCGTGGACGATCAGGGTGCGTTCACCAACCCCAACCTGATTCGCGTGGAACCCGGCATGCGCCGGCTGGTCGTGCAAGGTCCCGCGCCGGGATGGGCGGGCGGACCCCCGTTGCATGTGATGATGCTCAATGTCGAGCCGTGCAAGCGCTATTACATCAACGCGCAGTTCGCCAGCACCATCGCGCAGGAATGGACGCCGGTCGTCGACTTCGTCGAGTCGATCGCGGGCTGCCAGCTCCCGGCCGCCAAATAATCCTGCCGATGACCGCCGACGCTGCGCCACTGCTCGCAGTCGAACGCCTGCGCGTGGAATTTCCCACGCGGCGGGGCACGCTCGTCGCGGTGCACGACCTGTCGTTCGACATCGCGCCCGGCGAGGTGCTGGGCGTCGTGGGCGAGTCGGGGGCGGGCAAGTCGATCACCGGCGCGGCGATCATCGGGCTCATCGACCCGCCCGGGCGCATCGCGGCGGGCGAGATCCGTCTCGGCGGCCGCCGGATCGATAACCTGCCGTATGCGGAGATGCGCCGTGTGCGCGGTCGCGAGATCGGCGCGATCTTCCAGGACCCGCTGACGTCCCTCAACCCGCTGTACACCGTGGGCCGGCAGCTGATCGAGACGATCCGCACGCATCTCGACATGAACGAAACCGAGGCCCGCAACCGTGCGATCGCGTTGCTGGAGGAAGTGGGCATTCCGGCCGCCGGCCGCCGCATCGATCACTATCCGCACCAGTTCTCGGGCGGCATGCGGCAACGGGTGGTCATCGCGCTGGCACTGGCCGCCAAGCCCAAGCTGATCGTCGCGGACGAACCCACGACGGCGCTGGATGTCTCCATCCAGGCCCAGATCATCGAATTGCTGAAGCGGTTGTGCCGGGAGCACGGCACGGCCGTGATGCTGGTGACGCACGACATGGGCGTCATCGCCGAGACTGCCGACCGCGTGGCCGTGATGTACGCCGGGCGCATCGTGGAGATCGGTCCGGTGGCGGATGTGATCCATCGCCCGCAACACCCGTACACGGTGGGCCTGATGGGATCGATTCCGTCGATCGTCGATGACCGCGAGCGCCTGACGCAGATCGATGGCAGCATGCCGCGGCTCACCGCCTTGCCTACCGGCTGCGCGTTCCATCCGCGTTGTCCCCAGGTTTTCGCGCGTTGCCGCGAGGCGCGTCCGGAGTTGTTCCCGGCCGGCGCCTCCCGCGCGGCGTGCTGGTTGCTGGAAATGCCCGTGGTCGCGACGACCGGAGCCATGGCATGACGGACGCGCTGCTGCGCATGACCGGGGTGACGCGCGTATTCGACGTGTCGCCGCCGTGGCTCAATCGCGTGCTGGAGCGCCGTGGCCGCGTGATCCTGAAAGCCGTCGACGGCGTCGACCTTTCCATCCGGAAGGGCGAGACGCTGGGGCTCGTCGGCGAATCGGGCTGCGGCAAGTCGACGGTGGCGCGCCTGATTGTCGGACTCTACGCGCCCACGCGCGGCACCATTGCCTACGAAGGCGTCACGATCGCCGGCGAAGGCGCCAGCCGCGACGAAGCGGCGTTGCGCCGCACGCGCCGCGGCATGCAGATGATCTTCCAGGACCCGTATGCCAGCCTCAATCCGCGCTGGCGCGTGTTCGACATCATCGCCGAGCCGATCCGCGCCTTCAAACTGGCGAAGTCCACGCAGGAGATCCGCCAGCGCGTCGACGACCTGCTGCGCCAGGTCAGGCTGACGCCGGCCGACGGCACGAAATTTCCGCACGAATTCTCCGGCGGCCAGCGCCAGCGCATCTCGATCGCCCGCGCGCTCGCCAGTCGGCCGGAATTCCTGGTGTGCGACGAGCCGACCTCGGCGCTCGACGTCTCGGTGCAGGCGCAGATCCTCAACCTGATGATGGAGCTGCAGCGCGAGCACCGGCTGACCTATCTGTTCATCAGCCACAATCTCGCGGTCGTCTATCACA
>JANNNM010000019.1:0-1452 GCA_031398535.1 Betaproteobacteria bacterium
CGCTGTTCCTCTTCTCGGTCGACACGCTGCTCGCGTGGGTCCTGAAGATGGTCACCGGGCGGCAGGCAGGATGAGTGCCGCGGCGGCGACCCAAGCGAGGGGAGATGTCTCGATGACCAAGCGCTGGTATGTGGTGCACGCGTACTCCGGCTTCGAGAAGAGCGTGCAGCGCACGCTCGCCGACCGGATCCGCCGCTCGGGCATGGAGGAGCGCTTCGGCCAGATCCTCGTGCCGGTGGAGGAAGTGGTGGAGATGAAGGGCGGCCAGAAGGCCACCTCGGAGCGCAAGTTCTTCCCCGGCTACGTGCTCGTCGAGATGGAGATGACCGACGATACCTGGCACCTGGTGAAGAGCACGCCGAAGGTCACGGGTTTCGTGGGCGGCACGGCGAACAAGCCGACGCCGATCACGCAGAAGGAAGTGGATGCGATCCTGCGGCAGGTGCAGGAAGGTGTCGAGAAGCCCCGCCCCAAGGTGCTGTTCGAGATGGGCGAGGCGGTGCGCGTCAAGGATGGCCCGTTCACCGATTTCCACGGCAACGTGGAAGACGTGAACTACGAGAAGAGCAAGTTGCGGGTGTCGGTGACCATCTTCGGTCGCAGCACGCCGGTAGAACTGGATTTTGCGCAGGTCGAAAAGGCCTGATCGTTGTAACCGGGGAGGGCGCGCACGAATGCGGCCCGATTGAACCCATAACAGGAGTCGTTCATGGCGAAGAAAATCGTCGGATTCATCAAGTTGCAAGTGCCGGCCGGCAAGGCCAATCCCAGCCCGCCGATCGGCCCGGCACTCGGCCAGCGCGGCCTCAACATCATGGAGTTCTGCAAGGCGTTCAACGCCCAGACCCAGAAGTTGGAACCGGGCCTGCCCATCCCCGTGGTGATCACTGCCTACGCGGACAAGAGCTTCACGTTCATCATGAAGACCCCGCCCGCCACCGTCCTCATCAAGAAGGCGGCCAAGGTGGACAAGGGCAGCCCGAAGCCGCACACCGACAAGGTGGGCAAGCTGACGCGCGCCCAGGCGGAAGAAATCGCCACGACCAAGATGCCCGATCTGACCGCCGCCGACATGGACGCCGCGGTGCGCACGATTGCCGGCAGCGCCCGCAGCATGGGCATCACCGTTGAAGGGGTGAAATAATCATGGCTGAGCAAAAAGCCCCGCGCCTCACCAAGCGCATGAAGACGGTCCTCGGCAAAGTGGACCGCAACAAGTTCTACGCGGTCGACGACGCGCTGGCCCTCGTCAAGGAAAACGCGATCGCCAAGTTCGACGAGTCGGTCGACGTGGCCGTCAACCTGGGCGTGGACGCCAAGAAGTCCGATCAGACCGTCCGCGGTTCGGTCGTGCTGCCGTCGGGCACGGGCAAGACCGTGCGCGTGGCCGTGTTCGCCCAGGGCGACAAGGCCGCCGCTGCCACCGCTGCCGGTGCCGACATCGTCGGCTTC
>JANNNM010000218.1:0-2845 GCA_031398535.1 Betaproteobacteria bacterium
CCTGTCCCTGGGTGGGCCACGTCGCGCGCAGGAAGTCGTACGTCACCAGCACCAGCGCCGTCAGCGAGGCGCCCAGCGCAAATGCCTTCCACACGGATTCGGGGTAGATATCCGACTTGCCGACGACGACCGTGACCACCTCGACGCCGGTTGCTGCTTCAAGCTGCACAACCTCCGCTTCGATGGCAGCGTGGTCGGCGGGCGCGATCATGTCGTGCGCTCGCAGGCGCCGACCTTGACTTCGGTGCCCGGATACTGCGCCTGCAGGTCCTTCAGCCGCGCCACCACTGGCTGCTGCGGATCGCGGATCACCAGCAACGTCTGCGTGATCGCCGCGCCGCGCGGCTGGACCTTGGCGACCTTGATGCCGAGCGCCGCCAATTCATCGGCGCGCGCCACCGCCGCGGCTTCGGTGCGGAAGGTGCCGAATGAGACGGCGAATTGTCCGCGTCCCGCGTCGGCAATGGCAAGGTCCCTGGCCCCCTGGCGGCGCAACTCGGTCACGCGCGTCTCCGCAGCGGCGCGCGTGGCAAACGGACCCGCGGTGACCCAGAAGCCACTGTCGAACTCGACGCGCTTCTGCGTCAGCAGCCGGCCGAGCGCCAGCGGTTCGACATCGGCCAGCGCGCGCGTGCGCTCGGGATCGGCAAACGGTCCCCATTCGATGCATACATCGGCCAGTGCCGCCACTTTCGCCGGGCCTAGCGACGCCACCTGCTGCGGCGTCAGCAGCTTGATCTTGTCGGGCTGGATCTGGTCCTGCAGCAGCACCGCCTCGCTCGAACCGCTGTCGAGCCGCGTGTACCCATAGAGCGTGAGGTTGGCCAGCAGCAGCAGGATGAGGACGATGCGCATGAGGTGGGGGTGTCCGCACGGCAAGGGCGCGGCAGGCCCGATTATCCACGACCCGCGCGCGCAGGTGTCAACGCGCCGCGTTGAACCTTAGAAGGCGCGAAACAAAGGGGTCAGGGTCACAGAAAAGGGGTCAGGGTCAATTGGGAAATGCGCCGACCAAGCAGAAGGCGATCCCAATTGACCCTGACCCCTTTTCTGTGACCCTGACCCCTTTGTTACGGATTGCGGATTGTGGGCGGAATCAGACCCGGCGCAGCGAAATCTCGCCGGCCAGGAACCGCGCGCGACGGGGACCGTCGGCCAGCACCAGTGCGCCCGTGCTGTCGACACCCGCGACCGTGCCCTTGACGCTGGCGCCGTCGGGCAGCAGCAGCTTCACCGGCTTGCCCTGGTACGCATGACGGCGCTGCCACTCCGCCGCGAACGGCGGGAAGCCCGCGCGCGCATACGCGTCGAGCGTCGAAGCGAGCTCGAGCGACACGCGGGCCAGCAGGCGATTGCGGTCGATGGCGGGCGCGCCGCGTCCGGCCACGGTGGTGAGGTCGCTGACCGGTTGCTCGATGTCGCGGCGGATTTCCGCCGGCAGCCGCACGTTGAGGCCCACGCCGACCACCACGACGGAGGGGCCGAGCGCATCGCCGTTCAGTTCAACGAGGATGCCGCCCACCTTCAAGTGCTTGTGGATGAGATCGTTGGGCCACTTCAGTTCGACGCCCGCGAGCCCTTCGGCTTCGAGCGCACGGACGACGGAGACGCCCACTGCCAGCGACAGGCCGGCCAGGAAGCCGGCACCCTGCTCGAATTGCCAGCCCAGCGAAAAAGTGAGGCTTCCACCCGCCACCGCCGTCCAGGGCTTGCCCCGGCGGCCGCGACCGGCGGTCTGCCATTCGGCGGCCAATACCGTGCCGTGGATGTCCTTGCGCTGCGAGCGCCGCAGCAGCTCCGTCGACGTCGAGCCGATCTGGTCGACCACTTCCACGTCGAGCGCCGGGTAGCCCGACCCTTTGGTCGCGATGTCGCGCAGCGCGACGCGGACGGCGTCGGCGTCGAGGAAATCGGGGGCGGCGGTGAGCCGGTAGCCCAGGCCGCGGACCCGCTCGAGGGACAATCCGGCGGTTTCGGCCTGCTTCAGGAGCTGGGAGACCCGCGCGCGCGTAAGCCCCACCGTGGCCGCCAAGTCTTCGCCGGAGTGGAAGGCGCCATCGGAAAGCTGGCGCAAGAGCGAGAATCCAAGAGGAGTGAGCACTGACATAGCCTTGTCATGTTGCACCGCCAAATGTATCACGATGACGGCGGGAGCGCACCAATTTCGGGCCCGCACAAAGGCAGATGAGGATGCCGCCGCCCGATTGCAAGCCCAATTGCGCGGAGGTGTGGCCGAAAGCGAGGCGGTGTAGGACAGTTCGGGTCAGGGACCGCAAAAATGCCCAGGAATGGTGCGGCGCAACCGGCCGTTGCCCACCCGTCAGCCGCGCTTCAGGACTTCAGTACTCCGCGCCGGATCTGGTCCAGTTCGATCGATTCGAACAGCGCCTGGAAGTTGCCCTCGCCGAAGCCCTCATTCCCCTTGCGCTGGATGATCTCGAAGAAGATGGGGCCGATCACCGTCGACGTGAAGATCTGCAGCAGCATTTCGTCGTCGACCGGCGCGCCGTCGATCAGGATGCGGTTCCGGCGCAGCGCGGCTTCGTCCTCGCGGTGACCCGGCAGGCGCGTGGCCAACATGTCGTAGTAAGTGTCCGGCGTGTCCTGGAACACGACGGCGCGTTCGCGCAACGCCTCCACCGACGCAAAGATGTCGCGCGTGCCGAGCGCCACGTGCTGGATGCCCTCGCCCCGGTACGCCACCAGGTATTCCTGGATCTGGCTCTTGTCGTCGGAGCTTTCGTTGATCGGAATGCGGATCTTGCCGCCGCAGGCCCTGCACCGTGGATTGCATGCACGGCGCGCTCACCGGCACCGTGTGGCGCGCGCATGGCCAAAGTTCAGC
>JANNNM010000272.1:0-5694 GCA_031398535.1 Betaproteobacteria bacterium
CGGCACATCGAGATCCAGGTCTTTGCCGATACGCATGGCAACGCGGTGTATCTCTTCGAGCGCGATTGCTCCGTGCAGCGGCGGCACCAGAAGGTATTGGAGGAAGCGCCCGCCCCCGGCATGACGCCCGAGCGCCGCGCGGCGATGGGCGAAGCGGCCGTCGCGGCCGCGAAGGCCATCGGTTATGTCGGCGCCGGCACCGTCGAGTTCATCGCCCAGCAGGATGGCCGCTTCTACTTTATGGAGATGAACACGCGGCTGCAGGTCGAGCATCCGGTCACCGAGATGATCACGGGTATCGACCTCGTCGAGTGGCAGTTGCGCGTCGCCGCCGGCGAGCCACTGCCGCTGCAGCAGGCGCAGCTGGCCATCCACGGCCATGCGCTGGAAGCCCGGCTCTACGCGGAGGATCCCGACCGCGGGTTCCTGCCGTCGATCGGCACCATCGCGCATTGGCGGATGCCGCCTGCGTCCGGCCGGGTCCGCGTGGATACGGGTGTGGGCGCCGGTGACGAGGTGTCGCCGTTCTACGACCCGATGCTGGCCAAGCTGATCGTCTGGGGCGAGGACCGCGATGCCGCATGCGCGCAGATGCTGGCCGCACTTGCGCAATGCGAGGTGGTGGGCGTGACGACCAACATCGCGTTTCTCGAGCGGGTCGTGGCGCACGAGGCTTTCGCCACCGCGCGCATCGACACCGGGTTGATCGACAAGCATCACGACGCGCTGTTCCCCGCGCCGGGACCCATCCCCGACCAGGCGCTGCTGGCGGCGGTGGCCGCCGAATACGAGGGCATGGCGCTCGACGCTGCCGCGGCGGCAGCGTCGTCGGGCGATCCCTACTCGCCGTGGCATGTTCCCGGCGCGTGGTGGCTCGGCATGGCGACGCATGCGATCCCGATGACCTTCGCCGACGGCGAGACGTCCGTGCGGGTCGACGTGCGTCCGCGTGGCGAGCATGAAATCAATGTCGCTTGGCCCGGACGCTCGGTGGCCGTGCACTACGAGCATGCCGACGATCGCCTGCACATCGTCGCGGACGGCAGCGCCTTCGCGGCGACCGTCATTGCCACCGGCGACGACCGCCATGTGTTCGCGCCCGGCGCGCGCCGGCATCTTCACTTCATCGATCCGCTGGCGCACGCGGCCGAAGACGACGAACACGGTGGTCATCTCGCCGCGCCGATGTCGGGCGCCGTGGTCGCGGTCATGGTGAAGGCCGGGGACACCGTCGCCAAGGGCGCGCCGCTGATCGTGCTCGAAGCGATGAAGATGGAGCATACGATCACGGCCACGATGGATGGCGTGATCCGCGCCGTGTACTTCGGCGTGGGGGACCGCGTGGCCGAAGGCGCCGACCTGGTCGAACTTGGAGATGCATGATCGCTGCAGCCGCAACGCGGGTGACGCCGGCATGCACCTCGTCGTGACCACTGCTGCGGCGCGCGCCGCGCTATGGATGCCGTTGTTTGCCGCCGCGTTTCCCGGCGCGCGCATCGACGTTCGCGAGCCCGACGCGCCCGTCCGGTCCTCCATGCCGCAGGCGGATTACGTGATGATGGTCGATCCTTGCGCCACGGTGTTCGATGAGCAGCCCGCGCCCCGGGCCATCTTCACCGCCAGCGCAGGCGTGGGCCATGTGTTGCGGCTGCCGAACCTGCCGGCCGGCGTGCCGCTGGTGCGCCTCGAGGACGGCGGCATGGCGCCGCCGATGATCCGCTACGTGCTGGCCGTGGTGTTCGCGTTCGCGCAGGGCTTCCCCGCGTATGCGCGGCAGCAACGCGCGCGCGAATGGGTCAAGCACCCGCTGCGCGCACCCGCCGACATTACCGTGGCTGTGCTTGGCCTGGGGGTCATCGGCGCCGCCATCGCGCGCGCGGTGGCCGCGCAGGGCTTCGCGGTTCGCGGTTTCGCGCAATCGCAGAAGCTCGTGGAGGGTGTCCGCTGCTACGCCGGCGCCGCCGAGTTCGACGACTTCCTCGCGCAGGTGGACGTGCTGGTCAACGTTCTGCCGGAAACCGCCGCCACGACGGGCATCGTCAATCGCGCCGCGATGCTGCAGCTTGCCGATGGTGCGCACATCGTCAATATCGGACGCGCGAATGCGTTGGTCGAGCGCGACCTCATCGACCTGCTCGATGCGGGCAAGCTGGGCGGCGCGACGCTCGATGTCTTTGCCGCCGAGCCGTTGTCGGCAGGGCATCCGTACTGGTCGCGGCCGGACATCGCGATCACGCCGCACATTGCCGGACCGACGGTGCCTGATGCCACGGTGGCGCAGATCGCGGCGAAGGTGACGCAACTCGCGCGGGGCGAGGCGATCACCGGCATCGTCGATGTCGAAAGGGAATACTGATGACACTGCCGAGCCGCGTCCGATTGGTCGAAGTGGGTCCCCGCGACGGACTGCAGAACGAACAGGCGAACGTGCCCACGGACGTCAAGGTCACGCTGATCGACATGCTGACCGACGCCGGTTTCCAGGCCGTCGAGGCCACCGCCTTCGTCTCGCCGAAGTGGGTGCCGCAGATGGCCGATGCGGCGGACGTGATGGCCCGCATTCGCCGCCGGCCTGACGCGCGCTACCCGGTGCTGACGCCCAACCTGCGCGGCTTCGAGTCCGCGCTGGCGGCCGGGGCCGACGAAGTGGCCGTCTTCGTCGCGGCCTCCGAGTCGTTTTCGCAGAAGAACATCAACTGCAGCATCGCGGAAAGCCTGGTCCGCATCGAGCCCGTGTTCGCGGCTGCCGCCGCGCAGGGAGTTCGCGTGCGCGGGTACATCTCCTGCGTGCTGGGCTGCCCGTACGAGGGCCTGGTGCCGCCCGCGCGCGTGGCCGAGGTCGCCGACGCGTTGTGGAAGCTCGGCGCCTATGAAGTATCGCTGGGCGACACCATCGGTACGGGCACGCCCGGCGCCACGCAGGCGCTGATCGACCTGTGTGCCGAACGCGTGCCAGTGATCGCGCTGGCCGGGCACTTTCACGATACCTACGGCCAGGCGCTGACGAATGTCTACGCCGCGATGGAGCGGGGCGTTGCCACGTTCGACTGCTCGGTCGCGGGCCTGGGCGGCTGTCCCTACGCGAAAGGGGCGACCGGCAATGTCGCCAGCGAGGACGTGCTCTACCTCCTCGATGGCCTCGGCATCGCGACCGGCGTGGACATGGCGCGGCTGCGTCGCGCCGGCCATTTCATCTCGGATTTCCTCAAGCGGCCGCCGGTGTCGCGCGCCGCGCGCGCGCTTGATGCCCGCAATCCGCTGGTGGCCTGAAGACCCCGGCCGCATCCGACCCCATGACGCGTCCCGCTCCCGGCACATCGGTGCCTTCACCCTGCATCAGCATCTGCGCGATCGACCAGGTCTCGGGCCTGTGCGCCGGGTGTCTGCGCACGCTGGACGAGATCGCCGTCTGGAGCGTGCTCGACGACGACGACGAGAAGCGCGCGGTCTGGACCAGCATCGACGCGCGGCGCGCCAACGCGACCCTTGCAAAGCCTCCAGGATCCGCCGATGGCCAGCGTTGACTGGTACTTCGATTTCATCTCGCCGTTCGCGTACCTGCAGTGCGAGCAGTTGCATCTGCTTGGGCCCGGGGTGCGGGTGCGCTTTCGTCCGGTCCTCTTTGCCGGATTGCTCGAAGCCCACCGCCACAAGGGGCCGGCCGAGATCGGCCGCAAGCGCGAATTCACCTATCGCTACCTCGTATGGCACGCGCGGCGGATGCAGATTCCCTTCAAGATGCCGCCGGAGCATCCGTTCAATCCGCTGCGGCTGCTTCGGCTGGCCATTGCGTGTGATTGCACGCCGGAGGCGGTGCAGCGCATCTTCCGCTTCGTCTGGGCCGATGGCCGGCTGCCGGACCTGCCGATCGAATGGGCCGAACTCGTCTCGGGGTTGGGCCTGGCGGACGCGGAATCGCGGATTGCCGCGCCTGACGTGAAGGCGGAGCTGCGGCGCAATACGGATGAAGCCATCGAGAGAGGCGTCTTCGGCGTGCCGACGCTGATGGTCGGCGATGAATTGTTCTGGGGCGCGGATGCGACGGCGATGGCAGTTGACTACCTTGCGGCGGGCGGGCGCTGGACCGACCCGGAGTTCGCGCGTGTGTCCGCGTTGCCGCAGGGTGCTGTCCGAGCCGACCCGGCAGTGAAGACCGGCAAGCGCAAGACTTCGCGCTAGGCGATGGACGTAAGATCGATGAACGTCAGATCGGGCCGGTGTCGCTGAAGCCGAGCGCGCGGCGAATGGTTGCTGCGGTCTGCAGCGCTTCTTCCAGTGAAACACCGAGGCACGTGACGTGCCCCATCTTGCGGGCTCGCCGCGGTTCGGTCTTGCCGTACAGGTGCAGTTTGGCCTGCGGCTGCCGCAACACCGCCGACCAGTCGGGTTCGCGCGGTGAGGCGGCGCCGGGCGAATCGAACCACAGGTCACCCAGCAGGTTCACCATCACCGCCGGCGTGTGCTGTCTCGTGTCGCCCATCGGCAGCGCGGCCAGCACGCGGGCCTGCTGCTCGAACTGCGACGTGATGCAGGCATCGATCGTGTAATGGCCGCTGTTGTGCGGACGCGGCGCGATCTCGTTCACCAGCAATTGCCCGGAGGTATCGACAAACATCTCGACGCACAGCACGCCGCGGTAGTCGAGCAGGGTCGCCACGCGCAGGGCAATCGCACGCGCGTCGTCGGCAAGCGCCGCCGGAATCCGTGCCGGCACCACCGAGATGTCGAGGATGCCGTCGCGGTGCATGTTCTCGGCCACCGGCCACGTCTGTGCGCTGCCGTGTTCGTCGCGCGCGACAATCACCGAGACTTCGCACGCCAGCGGGACCAGTGCCTCCAGCACGCAGGGTTGGCCAGCCATGGTGGCCACCGCGCGGCGGACATCCTCCGCAGTACGTACACGCACCTGGCCCTTGCCGTCGTAGCCCAAGCGCGCGCTCTTGACGATGCCGGGCAGCAGACCGCCCTTCAGCGTCGCGACATCATCGGCGTGGCGCAATACCGCAAACGGCGCCACCGGCAAGGCATGACCCGACAGGAACATCTTCTCGCTGATGCGGTCCTGCGCGATGGCAACGCTGGCCGCCGTCGGCGTCACCCGTGCCGTGCGTGCAAGGTAATCGAGCGCGGCCGCCGGCACATTCTCGAATTCGGTCGTCGCCGCTTCCGCCATGCCGGCGAGGTCGGCGAGACCTTGCGCGTCGAGGTAGTCGGCAGCGATGTGATGGTCGGCCACGCTTCCCGCAGGGCTGTCGTGGCCGGGATCAAGCACGACCACGCGATAGCCGAGGCTCTGCGCCGCCATGCAGAACATGCGGCCGAGCTGGCCGCCGCCCAGCAGGCCGAGCCAGGCGCCGGGGGAAATGGCGGCCATCAGCGGTGCAGCGTCAGGTCGACGGCGGAACGCGCATCGCGCGCGCCGTGGCCGTCTGCTTCAGGCGGAATGCGGCGAGCTTCTTGGCGACGACGGGATCAGTGCCGGCGATCAGCGCCACGGCAAAGAGGCCCGCATTGGCGGCGCCGGCTTCGCCGATCGCAAACGTGGCGACCGGAATGCCCTTCGGCATCTGCACGATCGACCACAGCGAATCTTCGCCGCGCATGTACTTCGATGGCACAGGCACACCCAGCACCGGCACCGTGGTCTTGGAAGCCAGCATGCCTGGCAGGTGCGCCGCGCCGCCCGCCCCGGCG
>JANNNM010000292.1:0-3516 GCA_031398535.1 Betaproteobacteria bacterium
TTGTTGATCATCGAACGGACCTCGGGCAGGCACGAGCCGCACCCGGTGCCGCACTTCAGCCGCGCCTGCACGGCCGCCAGCACGGCAGCCGGCGGTCCCGCACTGTCGGCGATGGCCATACGCAGGTCGGATTCCGTCACGCCGTGGCAGCTGCATACCGTGCGTCCGCGCGTCCTGTAGCCCTTCGGCGCACCGACGGACGGCACCAGCAGCTGCGCGCGCATCGCGGTCACGTCCTGGCCACTGGTCAGCCAGTCACGCAGCCACGCTTCCGCCGCGATGTCGCCGGACAGGCGCACGGCGGCCAGGCGCGCATCGACGATGCGCACGCGCCGCGCGATCGCACGACGCGGATCGTCGTAGCGGACCACGTCAGCCGCATCGAGGCCGAACAGCGCGTCCAGTTGCGTGACGACCTCGGGTGCCACCGGCGTGGCCGCCGCGGCGCGCAGGAAGACACCGCCACGGTCGCCCCCCACCAGCACCACACTCGCGTAGTCGAAGTGCCCGGCGAGCGCGCGCACGCCGTCGCGCAGCGCGATCAACCGGACGGCATCCTCCGGAAAGCCGAACGCTGCGAACTTCCACGGCAGGTCCAGCTTCGCGATGCGCACGGCCGCATGTTTCAACTCGGGCTGCTTCGAGATGGGGCAGAAAGCCTTGGCCGTCACGGCATTGATGCCGGTACTGTCGCGTCCGGCGAGCGTCGCGCTGCCCCAGTGCATCGGCAGGTAGGCGCTGCCGGGCCTGCCCATCGGGCTGATCGCCACGGGCACGACGACGGCACCACGGCGCGATTCAATGCGCACGAGATCGCCGCTCAGAAGTCCCCTTCGCACGGCGTCGGCGCCATTCAGTTCGACGGCCGGCTCGGGCGCATGCGCGAACAGCGTGGCCAGCGTGCCGGTGCGGCTCATCCCGTGCCACTGGTCGCGCAGGCGGCCGGTGTTGAGTCGGAACGGATAGCGCGCATCGACGCGTTCGGCTACGGGCACGAATTTCGTCGCGGCGAAGCGCGCGCGGCCGTCGCTGGTGGCGAACACATGATCGGCATAGAGGCGCGCCTTGCCCGTGGTGGCGCCGGCCGGATAGGGCCATTGCTGCGGGCCATCCGTATCGAGCTTGCCGTGCGACAACCCGGTGATGTCGAGGTCGCGGCCGCGTGTTGTGACGGCATGTTCGGCAAAGACCTCGGCCACGTTGGCATAGCCGAAAAGTGTCGGCAGCCCGGGACGCAGCCGCGCTTCCAGCCGCTGCGCGAAGTCCTTCGCGATGGCCCAATCGGCACGCGCAGCACCGGGCGCGGGCAATGCCGCGCGCACGCGCGAGATGCGGCGCTCCGAATTGGTGACGGTGCCCTCCTTCTCGCCCCACGTCGTGGCCGGCAACAGCACATCGGCGAAGTCCGCCGTCTCGGTCGTCGCGTAGGCCTCTTGCAGCACCACCAGCTCAGCACGCGCGAGGCCGGCGCGCACCGTCGCCTGGTCCGGCATCGACTGCGCGGGATTCGTGCACGCGATCCACACCATCTTCACCGTGCCGGCGGCCAGTGCGTCGAAGAGATCGACGGCGGTCAGCCCCGGTTCCGCGCGCACGCTGTCGATGCCCCACAGCGCGGCCACCTCGGCGCGATGCGCCGGATTGTCGAGGTCGCGATGCGCCGGCAACAGGTTGGCGAGACCGCCCACTTCGCGGCCGCCCATCGCGTTGGGCTGGCCGGTGAGCGAGAACGGGCCCATTCCGGGCGCGCCGATCTGGCCGGCGGCAAGGTGCAGGTTGATCAGGGCCGCATTCTTGGCGGTGCCCGCCGTCGACTGGTTCAGACCCTGGCAGTAAAGCGACAGCGTGGGACCTTGTGCAAACCATTGCGCCGCAGTGACGAGATCGGCTTCCGCGATGCCGCAGATCTCAGCGGCGATCCGCGGCGTCATCTCGCGCACCACCGCCTTCAGCGCCTCGAAGCCCGTAGTGTGATCGCGGATGAAGGTGCGGTCGATCGAGTCGTCCCACAGCAGGTGGTGCAGCATCCCGTGGAACAGTGCGACGTCGGTGCCGGGCTCGATCGCGAGATGCAGGTCGGCCATCGCTGCGGTGGCCGTGCGGCGCGGGTCGACGACGATCATCTTCTGGTGGGGTTTGCGCGCCCGCGCGGCCTCGATGCGGCGGAACAGGATCGGATGCGCCCACGCCGCATTCGACCCGGCGAGGAACAGGCAGCCCGCGTGGTCGATGTCGTCATAGCACGCGGGCGGTGCGTCGGCGCCCAGCGTCTGCTTGTAGCCGGCCACCGCGCTCGACATGCACAGCCGCGAATTGGTGTCGATGTTGTTGGTGCCGATGAGCGCCTTGGCCAGCTTGTTGAAGACGTAGTAGTCCTCGGTCAGCAGCTGTCCGGACACGTAGAACGCCACGCTGTCGGGGCCATGTTCGCGGATGCAGGCGGCAAAGCGGTCCGCCACGCCATCCAGCACCGTGTTCCATGCCACCGGCAAGGCCGGTTCGCCGCGGCTTGCGCGCTGCAGTGGCTGCGTCAGCCGCGCGGCGGCCAGTGCAGGCGCAGCGGTGAGATGTAGCGTGCGACCCTTGGTGCAGAGCTGGCCGAAGTTGGCCGGGTGCGCCGGGTCGCCCCGCACGCCGGTGATGGCGCCTTCCGCGTGCTCGATGATGACGCCGCAACCCACACCGCAGTACGGGCACGTGGAGCGCGTCTCGCCCACGGATTCAACCCAGCGCGACGTAGACGGTGCCGTGCTCGACGCGCACGGGGAAAGTGCGCGCGCAACCCACGTCCGGCGCGACCGCTTCGCCGTCGGCGAGGCCGATCGACCAGTTGTGCAGCGGGCACGCCACCCGATCACCGTAGACGATGCCCTGCGACAGCGGACCGCCCTTGTGCGGGCAGCGGTCGATGATGGCAAAGACCCGATCCGCATCGCTGCGAAACACCGCCACGTCGCCGTCCGGATGACCGGGCCGCGCAATCACGCGCGCACCGGCCACGGGAATTTCGTCCAGTGCGCACACCGCGACATAGTCGGCAACCGGCGCCCCGGCCAGGCGCCCACCGCTCGTTGTTGCGTCCATGATCGGGATCATCATGTCAGTGCGCTTGTCGCCAGCGGTTCGAACTGGCGGACATCCACACGGGCTTCCTGCATCTGGTGCCACGGGTCCGGTTCGCCGTCGAGCGTGAACTGCAGCCGCTCCCACAGCGCGACGCGCCTGGCAGCGTCGTCCAGCATCTGCTTCTTGACGTAGTCAAGCCCGACGCGCGTCACGTAGTGGACGGTACGCTCGAGGTACCACGCCTCCTCGCGATAGAGCTGCAGGAAGGCGCCGCTGTACTCGAGCACCTCCTCCGGCGTCTTCACCTTGACCAGGAACTGCGCGACCTCGGTCTTGATGCCGCCATTGCCGCCGACATAGATCTCCCAGCCCGACTCCACGCCGATCACGCCGACGTCCTTGATGCCGGACTCGGCACAGTTGCGGGGACAGCCCGACACCGCCAGCTTG
>JANNNM010000314.1:0-3220 GCA_031398535.1 Betaproteobacteria bacterium
CCCTCGAGCTGGGCGATCACTCCGTCGATCTTCGGCAACTCCGGGCTGCCCTCGGGCAGCACCGACCGCAGGCGCTTCCATTGTGTCACCGCGGTCACCGGGTCGTTGCGTTCCATCGCGGCGGCGCCACTCAGCGCCAGCGCCTTCGGATAATTCGGGTCCAGCACCAGCGCCCGGCCCAGCAACTCGGTGGGCTGCCCCGCCAGGCTTCGCCCCTGGACCTGCGCGACCGATTCGGCCCAGTCGGTCAGCAATTGGGCGGTCGGTGGCTGCCGCTTGGCCGCCTCGCCGTAGGCCAGCGCCGCGGCTTCGAAACGGCCCAGCGCACGATACGACCGGGCCAGCATGCCCCAACCGGCACCGTCCTCAGGATTTTCCTGCAGCTTCTTCGCGAGGCCCTCGACCATGGCGACCACCTGCGGGTCGTCCGTCAGGGCTTCCTGCTTCGGCGGTGTGGCGGTCAACGCCGCGGGGTTGCCCAGCACCAAGTAGAGGCCGCCGGCCGCCATCGGCAACACGGCGGCGATGATGACCGCGGACACCCATTGCGGACGATCCGAACCCGCAGCCTTCGGCGTGGACGCAGCTGCCTGCGTCAATTCAACGCCGAAGCGCGCCACCAGGTCTTCGAGCGCGGCATCGCGTTGCGCGGCCGTCAGCGTCCCGGCCGCGAAGTCCGCCTCCACCTGCCGACGATGATCGCGAAACACGGCCACCGCCGCCGACTCTTCCTCCGGCGGCAACGTGCCACGCCGCCGCAACAGCGGCAGGACCAGCGCCGCCAGGGTGGCGAGCGCAAGTACGAACGCCAGCAGCCAGAAGAGCGGGGAGGAGGTCATGCGTGGTGGGAGTGCCGCGCCCGGGTGCGACCCGGGACGCGAGGCCTGATCAGTGAGCCCCGGATTATACGTGGCCCCCGCATCGCGCCGATCCGCGACACCGGCATGCGGCACTGCAACAAAGCGCGCGGCGACGTTGGATTATGATGCCAGCACGCGCCTCTCCGGCGCTTCCATCCCCTCGCCCAACGACCATGCCGGACAAAGAAATCCGCGCTGCATCGCTCGAGTATCACCGGCAGCATCCGCCGGGCAAGATCTCGGTGCAGCCGACCAAGCAACTCACCAACCAGCGTGATCTTGCGCTGGCCTATACCCCCGGCGTGGCCGCGGCCTGCGACGAGATCGTCCGCGATCCCAGCGAAGTGTCCAACCTCACGGCGCGCGGCAACCTCGTCGGCGTCATCACCAACGGCACGGCGGTGCTGGGTCTTGGCGCCATCGGCCCGCTGGCGGCCAAGCCGGTGATGGAAGGCAAGGCCGTGCTGTTCAAGAAGTTCGCGGGGCTCGATTGCTTCGACATCGAGATCAACGAACTCGACCCCGACAAGCTGGTCGACATGATCGTCGCGCTCGAACCCACGTTCGGCGGCATCAACCTCGAGGACATCAAGGCGCCGGAGTGCTTCTACGTGGAGCAGAAGTGCCGCGAGCGGATGAAGATCCCCGTCTTCCACGATGACCAGCACGGCACCGCCATCATCGTCGGCGCCGCCATCCTCAACGGCCTGCGCGTCGTCGGCAAGGAATTGGGCAACGTCAAGCTGGTGTGCTCCGGCGCAGGGGCGGCGGCACTCGCGTGCCTCGACCTGCTGGTCAGCCTGGGCATCAAGCGCGAGAACATCTGGGTCAACGACATCAAGGGTGTCGTGTACGCGGGTCGCACCGAATTGATGGACGAGCACAAGATCAAGTACGCGCAGCCCACCGCGTTGCGCACGCTCGAGGAGATCATGCCCGGCGCCGACATCTTCCTCGGCCTCTCCGCCGCGCGCGTGCTGAAGCCCGAGTGGCTGATGGGCATGAACAAGTCGCCGCTGATCATGGCGCTGGCCAATCCGGAACCGGAAATCATGCCGGATCTTGCCAAGGCCGCGCGGCCCGACGCCATCCTGGCCACCGGCCGTTCGGATTTTCCGAACCAGGTGAACAACGTGCTATGTTTCCCGTTCATCTTCCGCGGCGCGCTCGATGTCGGCGCCACGACGATCAACGAGGAGATGAAGCTGGCCTGCGTGCGCGCCATCGCCGACCTGGCGATGGCCGAGCAGTCGGACATCGTCGCGCATGCGTACAACATCGAGAACGTTCGCTTCGGCCCCGAGTACCTGATCCCCAAGCCCTTCGATCCGCGCCTGATCGTGATGATCGCGCCGGCCGTCGCGGCGGCTGCGATGGCCTCCGGCGTGGCCACGCGCCCCATCACCGACATGGCGGCGTACAAGGACAAGCTCACCCAATTCGTATATCACTCCGGCCTGCTGATGAAGCCCATCTTCGCGGCGGCGAAGAAGTCACCGAAGCGCATCGTCTACGCTGAAGGTGAGGACGAGCGCGTGCTGCGCGCCGTGCAGGTGGTGGTGGACGAAGGTCTCGCGCGTCCCATCCTGGTGGGCCGCCCCTCGGTCATCGAAAAGCGCATCGAGCGCTTCGGCCTGCGGCTGACGCCGGGCAAGAATCTCGACATCATCAACCCGGAATGGGACGAGCGCTACCGCGACTACTGGAGCGAATACTGGCGGCTGACGCAGCGCCGCGGTGTCTCGCAGGATTACGCCAAGATCGAGATGCGCCGCCGACACACGTTGATCGGCGCGATGGCCATTCACCGCGGTGACGCCGACGGCATGCTGTGCGGCACCTTCGGCACCCACGACCTGCATCGCACCTTCATCGACCAGGTGATCGGCTTGCGCCGCGGCGTCAAGACCTATGCGGCAATGAACGCGCTGATGCTGCCCAATCGCACCGTGTTCATCGCCGATACCTACGTCAACGAAAATCCCACGGCGGAGCAGCTGGCCGAGATCACGTTGCTGGCGGCGGAGGAAATGCGGCGCTTCGGCATCGTGCCGAAGGTGGCGCTGCTGTCGCATTCGAGCTTCGGCTCGGCCACCGATCCGCAGGCGAAGAAGATGCAGGCCACGCTGGCGCTGGTCACCGCGCTCGATCCCGACCTTGAATGCGACGGCGAAATGCACGGCGATGCCGCGCTGTCCGAGGATGTGCGGATGGCGGTGATGCCCAACTCGCGGCTGAAGGGCGAGGCCAACCTGCTGATCATGCCGACCGTGGACGCCGCCAACATTTCCTTCAACCTGCTGAAGGTGTCATCCGGCGGTGGCGTGACGCTGGGACCGATCCTGCTGGGCGTGGCCAAG
>JANNNM010000336.1:0-4350 GCA_031398535.1 Betaproteobacteria bacterium
TTCTTGTCGGCCGTGCTCATCTTCGCGGTTTCCTTCGAGACTGCGGTGTTCTTGGCTTGTTCAGCGGCGGTCTTCTGCGTGCTGGCCGAGCTGCCCGAACCGGCTTGCGTGGCGGCCTTGACGGCGTCCTGCTTTTCCTTGGTGGTCAAAGGAGCGGCGGTTTGCGCGGCGGCAACGGAGGCGAAGACGCCGGCGATGAGTGCAACGATCAGTTTGTTCATTGGTGTTTCCTCAGTGGTATAGAAGGTTGGACAATCAAGTGCTAAGAATTACTTCGCGGGCTTGGCGGCGGGGGCGGCAGGCGCTCCCGCAGTCTTTTTGGCCTTCTTCTTCTTGGTCTTCTTTGCCTGGCCTTTCGCCGGGGCCGCCGACGACATTTCCGGGGCTTTGGCCGCGGAGGTCGAAGGCGTCGTACCTTGAGCAAGCGCAACGGAGGCAAAAGCCACCGCCATCAGTGCCGCTACCAATTGCTTCATGTGATGCTTTCCTTTTGGAAGCTAAGAGAACGACACTGGTTTGTCCGTGTCGAGGCCATTAACGAACTCGACATGAACGCGGTTGACAATGCCACCGCCGGCCGCATTCCCGGCCCGGGCGATATTTTACCTGAGCAATCAAAGATCTAGGGGAAAAACTTCCCCTGCCGCCGTCGCCGCGCGACGACACGCGGGATCGCCACCATTGTCGGTTGCGAGCGTTTCCAGGACAGGAATGCCACCAGACCGCCGAAACCGCCGCCCGGAAGGCGCCCGGTCACGCACCTTCGCCAAAGAGGTCGTCCGCGCGACGGCTCCATTCGCGCGCCAGCGGCACGGTGATCGGGCGCTTGGTAGCCAGCGAAAATCGGTCCAATGCCTGCAACGTGGCCGTCAGCGTGGTCATGTCGCGCCGGCCATGCGCCAGCAACCACGCCACCACGTCGGCCGGCAGCGGCAGCCCGCGCTCGCGGGCGTACCCGGTCAGCGCCAGGGCCTTTTCCGTGTCCGCGAGCACGATCACCTCGAAGACCAGCCCCCAGCCAAGGCGCGTGCGCACATCCTCGCGCAGCGGCAACCGGCCGGGCGGCGCGTCGGCGGCGACCAGCAGGTGTCCGCCGGTTTCCCGCAGCCGGTTGTAGAGCGTGAACAACCGTCCCTGCGCCGCCGAGCTGGCCGCCTGGACCTCGTCCACCACCACCAGCGCGCCGGGTTCAGGCGGTTCTGCATCCACCGTCTCGGCGGTCGCGTGAAAGGCGACGGCACCGGCCCGGAACGCAGCGGCCGTGGCCCGCAGCAGGTGCGTGCGGCCGCTGTCGGCCGCGCCCCACAGCAGGACCCCGGTCTCCGCGATGGCCCCTGCGGCCAGCTGGCGCAACGCGGCGATCAACTCGACGTTGCTGCCCGGGACGAAGTTGGAGAAAGTCGGCGGTTCCGGTGCCGCAAGTTCGAAGGTCAGCTGCTGCATCGCGCGCCAGGGCCGGTCACGATTCCCCGCGATACACGGGCGAGACCACATAGGCCGCGCGCAGGTGCCGCAAGCCCACCAGCAACGCAGCCGACACCGGCAGCGCCAGCAGCACGCCGGCGAAGCCGAACAACTGGCCGAAGGCCAGCAGCGCAAAGATCACGGCCAGCGGATGGAGACCGATCCGGTCGCCCACGAGCCACGGCACCAGCACATAGCCTTCCAGCAGCTGGCCGACCGCATAGACGGCCAGCACGGCGAAGAAGCCGGGCCAGCCCGCGAACTGCAGGATGGCCGCCACGACGCCCAGCACCAGCCCGAGGCCGAAGCCGACATAGGGAATGAACACCAGCAAGCCCGTCAGCAGGCCAATGGCAAACGCGCGATCCAGGCCGGCGATGGTGAGGCCGACCACGTAATACGCCGCCAGCACCAGCATCACCAGCAACTGGCCGCGCAGGAACTCGGCCAGCACCACGTCGATGTCCGTCGCGATCGTGCGCACCTTCGTGTTCCACCCGCGCGGGACCAGCGCGCCCAGGCGCTCGATCATCATGTTCCAGTCGCGCAGCATGTAAAACATCACCACCGGGATCAGCGCAAGATTGACCAGCACCGTCACGAGGATGAGGCCGCCGGTCTTGACACCCGACAGCACGCGCAGCGACAGGTCGCGCGCCTCATCCATGTTTTCGGACAGCAGCGTCTTCAGCGTCTCGGCATCGAACGCGATGACCACGCCAAACGTGCGCTCGATCCACGGAAAGATGCGCGCCGTGGTATTGGCCAGCAGTTCGGGGAAGCGTTTCATCGCCAGCGCCACCTCGGCCTGCACCAGCGGGATCAGCACCAGGAAGAGCGCCAGCAGCAGGAGACCGAAGAAGAAGACCACCAGCGTGGTGGAGATGGCGCGCGAGACACCGCGGCGCTCCGCCATGTCGACGAGCGGCGTGCCCAGGTAAGCAAGGATGGCGCCGACGAGGAAGGGCGTCAGCACCGCGCCCAGGTAACGCAGGGCGAAGAACACGACCAGCGCGGCGCCGGCAATCCACAGGTAGTTGCGCGGCGACAGCGGTTGCCGCGGCGTCGGCGCCGTCGCCTCGGGGGCCACGTCCTCCGACGCCGCCGTCACGACCAGGATGGTGGTCGCACCCGCGGGCGCGGGTGTGCTGGGGTCGGGGGCAGGCGGACGGGGCTCGGTCATTTCCGGTAGAATTCGCGGCGATCGTTCGAGGAGCCACGGTGCGCAACAGCGCACCACGGGAACCGCGCCGATTGTAGTGGTTCCCGACGGTTTGCGCCGGGTCCTTCGCCAGGTTGCGCGCCCCCCGGTGCGCCATGTCCGCCGCCCCAACCGCAGTCCCCGCTGCCCGCGTTCCATCCGTGCCGGAACATCTCGACGCCATGTCCACTGCCGCCGACCGCCCTCCCCTTTCCTACCGCGATTCCGGTGTCGACATCGACGCCGGCGATGCGCTCGTCGAGCGGATCAAGCCCTTTGCCAAGCGCACGATGCGGCCGGAAGTCCTGGCCGGCATCGGCGGCTTCGGCGGCCTGGTCGAGATCGGCAAGCGCTTCCGCGAACCGGTGCTGGTGGCCGGCACCGACGGCGTGGGCACGAAGCTGATGCTGGCCTTCGCGATGGACCGCCACGACACGGTGGGCATCGATCTCGTCGCGATGAGCGTCAACGACATCCTGGTGCAGGGCGCGGAGCCGCTCTTCTTCCTCGACTATTTCGCGTGCGGCAAGCTCGACGTCGACGTGGCGGCCACGGTGATCCGCGGCATTGCCGCAGGCTGCGAGCAGGCCGGTTGCGCGCTGATCGGCGGCGAGACCGCCGAGATGCCCGGCATGTATCCGCCGGGCGAATATGACCTCGCGGGCTTTGCCGTCGGCGTGGTCGAGAAATCCGCGATCATCGACGGCCGCGGCATCGTGCCCGGCGACGCGGTGATCGGCCTGGCATCGAGCGGCCCGCATTCCAATGGCTTTTCGCTGATCCGCCGCATCATCGACGCCAGCGGCGCCAGCCTCGACGCGCCGTTCGATGCCACAACCATCGGCGGCGCGCTGCTCGCGCCCACGCGCATCTACGTGAAGCCGCTGCTTAAACTCATGCATGAAGTGCCCGTGAAGGGCATGGCGCACATCACCGGTGGCGGCCTCCTCGAAAATGTTCCGCGCGTGTTGCCCGCCGGCATGCAGGCGCGCCTCGATCGCGCGCTGTGGACGCGCCCGCCGATCTTCGATTGGCTGCAGCGGCACGGCAACGTGGCCGACGACGAGATGCATCGCGTGTTCAACTGCGGCATCGGGATGATCGTCGTCGTGGCGCCCGCGCATGTCGAGCGCACATTGCGGATGCTGGCCGATGCCGGCGAACGCGCTTCGCGCATCGGCATGATCGCCGCGCAGCCGGCCGGCGAGCCACCCACGGTCGTAGTCTGACCCCCGCGCGCCGACCGTGGCGTTGCCCCGCATCACTGTCCTGATCTCCGGGCGCGGCTCGAACCTCGGTTCGCTGCTGCGCGCGATGGCCGACGGGACGCTGGGCGGCCAGGTCACCACGGTGATCTCCAATCGCGCCGACGCCGGCGGACTCGATCTCGCGCGGGCGCAGGCCATTCCGGTGGCCATCGTCGACCACCGGAAGTTTTCGACGCGCGAGGCGTTCGACGTGGCGCTGGCCGAGGTGGTCGATGCCAGCCGGCCCGATCTCATCGTCCTCGCCGGCTTCATGCGCGTGCTGACGGACACCTTCGTCAAGCGCTTTCACGGCCGGCTGATCAACATTCATCCGTCGCTGCTGCCGTCGTACCCGGGGCTGCACACGCACCGCCGCGCGCTGGCCGACGGCGTGAAGATCCACGGCTGCACCGTGCATTTCGTCACGCCCACAGTGGA
>JANNNM010000418.1:0-7230 GCA_031398535.1 Betaproteobacteria bacterium
GTCGCGACATCATCGGCGTGGCGCAATACCGCAAACGGCGCCACCGGCAAGGCATGACCCGACAGGAACATCTTCTCGCTGATGCGGTCCTGCGCGATGGCAACGCTGGCCGCCGTCGGGGTCACCCGCGCCGTGCGAGCAAGGTAATCGAGCGCGGCCGCCGGCACATTCTCGAATTCGGTCGTGGCGGCTTTTGCCATGCCGGCGAGGTCGGCGAGGCCCTGCGCGTCGAGGTAGTCGGCGGCGATGTGGTGGTCCGCCACGCTGCCCGCGGGGCTGTCGTGGCCGGGATCGAGCACGACCACGCGATAGCCCAGGCTCTGCGCCGCCATGCAGAACATGCGGCCCAACTGGCCGCCGCCCAGCAGGCCGAGCCAGGCGCCGGGGGCAATGGCGGCCATCAGCAGTGCAACTTCAGGTCGACGGCGGAACGCGCATCGCGCGCGCCGTGGCCGTCTGCTTCAGGCGGAAGGCGGCGAGCTTCTTGGCGACGACGGGATCGGTGCCGGCGATCAGCGCCACGGCAAAGAGGCCCGCATTGGCGGCGCCGGCTTCGCCGATCGCGAACGTGGCGACCGGAATGCCCTTCGGCATCTGCACGATCGACCACAGCGAATCTTCGCCGCGCATGTACTTGGATGGCACAGGCACGCCCAGCACCGGCACTGTGGTCTTGGATGCCAGCATGCCGGGCAGGTGCGCCGAGCCGCCCGCGCCGGCGATGATCACCCGCAGGCCCCGCGGAAAGGCGTCTTCCGCGTACTCGAACATCTCGTCCGGCATCCGGTGCGCGGATACCACGCGGGGCTCGTTCGGGATGCCGAAGGCGTCGAGCTGCACGACCGCATGGCACATGATCTCCCAATCGCTGTCGCTGCCCATGACCACGCCCACCAGCGGTGCTGCCTTGCGCTGCGCCATCCCTCCTCCCCGGAGCCTGCTGCTGTTGATTTTGAGTTGAAATAGTAGCATCGGCACGTGTGGATTGCGCCGCCGCCAGGCGCGACGAAGGCCGCTCCGGAGGAACAAACCACGCATGGTGGTTGTCTTTCCACACACGCTCACCCAGAATCGGTTCGATGCATACCACGATGGTCACCGTTTCCAACCTGTTGCCGCGCCTGTCCGTGGTCCTTGCCCTGGTGTTCGCGGCGTCGGCGCACGCGCAGACCGACACCGACTTCCTCGCCGCCAAGGCCGCGTTCGAGAAGGGCGACCGAGCGCGCCTTGCCGCGCTGGCGCCCCGGCTCGGCAATCATGTGCTGGCACCCTACCCCGAGTACTGGCAGCTGAAGCTCGCGCTGGAGGATTCGTCGCCTGCGGCAGTCCGCGGCTACATCGATCGCTACCCCAATTCGCCGCTGGCCGACCGCCTGCGCGCCGACTGGCTGAAGTCGCTGGCCCGCAAGAGCCTGTGGGACCGCTTCGCACTCGACTACGCGGCCATGCCAGGCGATGACACGGACCTCGCCTGCGCCACGATCCTCTTCCGGTGGCAGCGCGACGGTGACGACGCCATCGTGGCGGCCAAGCCGCTGTGGTTCAGCGAAAAGGCCACGCCGGACCTCTGCGAGCCGTTGTTCGCGGGGCTGATCAAGCGCGGCGACATCAGCACCGCCGATCGCAAGGCGCGCTTCCGCATGGCGGTCGAGGCCGGCAACCTGCGCCTGGCCCAGTCGATCGGCAATGAGCTCCCCGGCGGGGATCGCATCGCCGACCGGGATTTCTCGGCCGTCCAGAACAACCCGCAGGGGGCGCTCGGCAATGGCGCCTTCGCGTGGAATACCGGCGGCGGGCGCGAGCTTGCGTTGCTGGCCGTCGAGCGCGCCGCGCGGGCCGATCCTGATGCCGCGCGCATTGCCTGGGTCAAGGTGCGGGACCGGCTGCCGGTCGCCGAACGCCTGCACGGCAACGCTCGAGTCGCCTTCTACGCGGCGCGCCAGCTCAATCCGTCGGCCAACGCATGGTTCCGCGAGGCTGCCGGCGTTACGCAGAGTGCCGAGGCCAACGCCTGGCGCGTTCGCGCGGCGTTGCGTGCGCAGGCGTGGGACGACGTGCTGCTGGCCATCGACGCCATGCCGGACGCGCAGCGGCAGGAGACCACGTGGCGCTACTGGCGGGCGCGCGCGCTGGCCGCGAAGGGCCGCACCGAGGAGGCCAACGCCTTGCTCGTTGCCTTGGCGCCGGAGGTCAATTTCTACGGGCAGCTGGCGGCCGAAGGCCTGGGCCAGCGGTTCGTCGTGCCGGCCAGCGCCCCGATCGTGCCGTCGGCGGGGGCCTTGTCCACCTTTGGCGCGCGGCCCGAGGTAAGGCGCGTCTCGAAGCTGGCCGAGCTCGACATGCGCGCGGATTCGTTGCGCGAATGGCAATACATTGTGCGGGGACTCGACGACGAGGCGTTGCTGCTGGCCGCGGAGCATGCGCGCCGCGTCGGCCTCTACGATCGCGCGATCAACACCGCGGAGCGCACCGCGCTGCGGCACGACTACAGCCTGCGCTATCTCGCGCCATTCCGCACCGATTTCGATGCGGCCGCCAAGGCCCATGATGTCGATGTCGCCCTGCTTTATGGCATCGCGCGGCAGGAGTCGCGGTTCATCCCGGAGATCGTCTCCTCGGCGGGCGCGATCGGGCTGATGCAGCTGATGCCGGGCACCGCCAAATGGGTGGCGAAGCAGACGGGCCGCGCCGATTTTCGCGGAGGCGCCCAGGTTGCGCAGACGGAGCTGAACACGCATTTCGGCGCCTACTACTTCAAGTACTGGCTCGATCGCCTCGACCGGATGCCGGCGCTGGCCGCCGCCGCCTACAACGCGGGTCCGGGGCGCGCGCAGGCGTGGCGTCCGGGCACGCCCCTCGAAGGCGCGATCTGGGTGGAGACCATTCCGTTCAACGAGACACGCGATTACGTGAAAAAGGTCCTGGCCAATGCGGCGATCTATGGCCAATCGTTCCAGACCAGCCAGGAACCTCTCACCGTGCGCCTCGGGGTCGTCACCCCGCGGGGGTCGGGCGCGCCCGGCCCCACGGCCGCGGCTGCTCAATGAAGTTGCATCGCGTCGTCGTCATCGGGGGCAGCGGGTTCGTCGGCCGCCATGTGGTCGCGCGCCTTGCTGCGGATGGACATCGCGTGGTGGTGCCGACGCGTCGCCGCGAAACGGCCAAACACCTGATCCTGCTGCCCACCGTGGATGTGGTCGAGGCGAACGTCCACGATCCGGTGGCGCTGGCTGCGATCTTGTCCGGCGCGACTGCCGTCATCAACTTGGTCGGCATCCTCAATGAAGGCAACGGTGCAACGTTCGCCCGTGCGCATGCCGATCTCGCGCGCCAGGTCGTCGCGGCATGCAAGTCGGCCGGTGTCACGCGCCTGCTGCACATGAGCGCCCTCAACGCCGACGTGGCAGCGCCTTCGCAATACCTGCGGACCAAGGGCGAAGCGGAGCAACAGGTCATCGCATCCGGCCTCCGCTGGACCATCTTCAGGCCGTCCGTGATCTTCGGCGCCGGCGACTCCTTCCTGTCACTGTTCGCGCTGCTGTTGCGGCGCTTGCCGGTGATCGCGCTGGCGGCGCCGCAGGCGCGGTTCGCACCGATCTACATCGGCGACGTTGCCCACTGCATCGTTGCGGCGATCGACGACGACCTTGCCGTCGGCGCGCGATTCGACCTGTGCGGACCCAAGGTGTACACGCTGCGCGAGATCGTGCGCTATGTCGGCGAGGTCACGGGTTCAGTGCGGCCGATCATTCCGCTCGGGCCCTCGCTGTCGTCGTTGCAGGCGTTGGTGCTCGAACACGCGCCGGGCACGCTGATGAGCCGCGACAACCTGAAATCGATGAGCATCGACAACGTGTGCAACTGTCCGTTTCCGGCGCTGTTCGGCATCGAGCCGGCATCGCTTGAGTCGATCGCCCCCGGGTACCTCGCGCCTGCGGCCAAGCGCAGCCCCTTTGATGCGTTCCGCGCGCACGGCGGGCGCTGACGCCCCGTTGCGCGGCGGCGGCATCGGACATGACTGACCGCCGGCGATAGACGCGATGGCCCGCAAGCGTCCGCAGCAGTACCAGGTGTTCCGAGTCGGCGGTTCCGTCCGCGACGAGCTGCTGGGGCGCCCCGACGCCGACCGCGACCATGTCGTGGTCGGCGCCACGCCGGAGCTGATGATGGCGTCGGGGTTCCGGCCGGTGGGCCGTGATTTCCCGGTCTTCCTCCATCCGGACACGCAGGAAGAGTATGCGCTCGCTCGCACCGAACGCAAGCATGGACGGGGTTATCGCGGCTTCGAGTTCTTCGCTTCGCCGGAGGTCACGCTGCTTGAGGACCTGGGCCGCCGCGACCTGACGATCAACGCGATGGCGCGCGGCGACGACGGCGTGCTGGTCGACCCCTTCGGCGGCGTCGACGATCTGGCGGCCCAGGTCCTCCGGCATGTGTCGCCGGCATTCGCCGAAGATCCCCTCCGGGTCTTGCGCGTGGCGCGCTTCGCGGCGCGCTTCGGCTTCGCGGTGGCACCGGAAACCGAAGCCCTGATGCGGGCCATCGTGGCCTCGGGCGAACTTGCCACGCTGTCGCCCGAACGGGTGTGGCAGGAACTGGCGAAGGGGCTCGGCGAAGCCCATCCGTCGCGGCTCCTGGCCACCCTGCGCGAGTGCGGCGCGCTGGCGGCACTGCTGCCCGAGGTGGATGCGCTGTATGGCGTAGCGCAACCGCCGGGCCACCACCCGGAAGTGGACACCGGCGTCCACGTGGCGCTGGCACTCGACTGGGGCGCAGCCCATGGGTTCGCGTTGCCCACCCGCTACGCCATCCTCGCGCACGATCTCGGCAAGGCGCGCACGCCCGTCGGCGCGTGGCCCCGGCACCATGGTCACGAACAGGCCAGCGTGCGGCTGGCGGAACGGATGTCGGCGCGGCTGCGCGTGCCGCAGGAGTGCGCCGACGTGGCGCGGCTGACGGCGCGGTGGCACGGCGTCATTCACCGCGCGGCAGACCTTCGGCCTGCGACGGTTCTCGATCTCCTGATGCACACCGATGCGCTGCGGCGTCCCGAGCGCTTCGCTGCCGTTCTCGATGCGTCTGCGGCGGACGCGTGCTCGCGACCTGGCGCAACACAGGAGTACGTTGCAGCCGATGTGCTGCGCGAAGCGCTGGACGTGGTGAAAGGTGTCGATGCCGGCGCCGTGGCGCGTCGCGTCGGCGCCAGCGCGCAACCGGGCGCCCGAACGCCGGGGCGCGACCCGGCCAATGCGATTGCGCTGGCAGTGCGTTCGGCGCGGCTGGCGGCGTTGCGCGCGTGGCGTCGCGCGCGGACCCACCAGCAAAACGATCAGATCCGGTAGGCCACGGCCTTCATCACGCCCGCCGAGACGTGCATCAGGTCGCGCACGGGACGCGGCAGCGGGAAGGCGCCGGCGGCTTCGGCCATGTCCGCATGCCGTGCCTCGTCGTCGCGCATCATTCCCACGATGGCGCGACTCTTCTCGTCCTGCGGCGGCAGCCGGTCGAGATGCGATTCCAGGTGGCGTTCGACCTGCCGCTCGGTCTCCGCGACGAATCCCAGGTTGACGCGGTCACCGGCCAGGCCCGCGATCGTGCCGATCGCGAAGGAGCCGGCGTACCACAGTGGATTGAATACCGACGGACGCGCGGCCAGCTGCGTCAGGCGCGCCTGTGTCCACGCCAGATGGTCCTCTTCCTCGCGCGCCGCGGCGGCGAATCGCGCACCGGTATCCGGGTTGCGCGAGACCAGTGCCTGAGCCGAATAAAGCGCCTGTGCGCAAACTTCGCCGGTATGGTTGACGCGCATCAGGCCGGCCGCGTGGCGACGTTCGGCGGGGGACAGCTCGGGTTCGGGCAACCTGGCGCCGGGCGCGGGCCGTGAGGCCTGTGCCGTGCCGGAGAGCGTGCGCAGCGCGCGGTCGAAGCCGACGATCAGGGCATGGATCATGGCGTGATCGTAGCAGTTTCGCGACAGCGCGAGTCGCCGGCTGCGCATGGACGGAGACTCGACGCGGGACGAAAAAAACGGGCGCCCTAAGGCGCCCGCTATATCCGCTGTAGCCGGGAGAGACCCGGTTGTTGCGACTTCCTTGTTTAGAAGAAGTGGACCGCACCCACCACGAAGCCGGTTGCATTGGCATCGTTGGTGACCGTGTACGGGTTGATGTTGAAGTTATAGGCAGCGTTGGTGTCGTTAGCCGTTTGCACGAAGCCGGCGTAAGCCAGCGTCCGCTTCGACAGCGCGTAGGTGTAGCTGATGGACCAGTTCGATGCGCCCGTGCCGCCACCCGATGCCAATTGGCCGATCTTGTTCGCCTGGACGCACTGCGCGCCCGGGACCACGACCTTGCAGGAGCTGGAACCGTCGCCGGCGTTGCCGTACTGCGCGTAGAGTTCGCCCGGTCCGATCGGCGCGGTTGCGCTGATGGCCCAGAAGTTACGCGTCAGGCTGCCGCCCGTGACGTTGGTCGCGCCGTAGGTTGCGTCGTAATCAAGACGCTCCCAAACGCCACCGATCTTCACGATGCCGAAGTTCCAGTTGGCCGCGACCGAGAATGCCCAGTCGTTGGTCGTCGGGAAGCGAACCTTGTTGTGCGCTTCGTACGCGATACCACCGGTGAATGGCCCGTTGGTGTAGAAGGCGCCGGTCGACAGGATGTACGCGTGACGCTGTTCCGTTGCCGCGGTACCGTAGGCCACGCCACCTTGGCCGGCCGACGCGTCAAGCTGCGAGATCTGCACCGAACCCAGGAAACCCGCGATGCGCGGCGAGTCGTAACGGATCGAGTTGCCGAGACGGGCATCGAATCCGCCGTTGTAGACGTTCTGCGATGCCTGCGCCCACAGAGCTGCCGTGGACAGGATCGACGTCGTCAACGTGGGGACGTTACCGAAGATCGGGTGAATGTCGTCGTACGGGGCCAGGAAGTTACCGATCTTGAACGTACCCCAGGAGCCCTGCAGGCCGACAAACGTTTCACGCGTTCCGAGCAGACCGCCGCCCGTGTCAGCGCTGACGTTGGATTCGATCTGGAAAATGGCCGACAGTCCGCCGCCGAGCGATTCGCTGCCGCGAACACCGAGACGCGACGAATTGGAGCTGACACGGTAGACGGTACGATTCTGTGCGGTCACCGGGGTCCCGTTCGCAGGATCCTGCAACTGGTTGCCTCTTACGGATTCCATCGACAAATTCAAGCGACCGTACAACGTCACGTTCGCGGTTTG
>JANNNM010000515.1:0-1502 GCA_031398535.1 Betaproteobacteria bacterium
GCAGTACGTGAAGGACGGCTGGAACTACTCGGGTGATGCTTATCTTGTCGATGGGGATGGGTACTTCGTGTATCAGGCGCGCACCGACGACATGATCATCAGTGCCGGCTACAACATCGGCGGGCCGGAAGTCGAAGGCGCGCTGCTGCTGCATCCGGCCGTGGCCGAATGCGGCGTGGTGGGCGTGCCCGACGACGAGCGCGGCCAGATCGTGAAGGCCTTCGTGGCCCTGAAGCCCGGGCACACCGGCGATGCGGCGATGGTGAAGACGCTGCAGGATTTTGTGAAGGCCACGATCGCGCCGTACAAGTATCCGCGCGCCATCGAGTTCATGCCGTCATTGCCGCGCACGGAAACGGGCAAGCTGCAGCGCTTCCGGTTGCGGCAGCAGGACGCCCACCGCGGGCGCACAAACCTGGAGAAGAAATCGTGATGGACAACGCGGATTGGCGCACGCTGTCGCCGCCGGACTGGGTGGCCCCGAAAGGCTACGCCAACGGCGTCGCGGCTCGCGGCACGATGATCTTCGTCGGCGGGCAGATCGGCTGGAACGGGCAGCAGCAGTTCGAGTCGGACGACTTCACCGCCCAGGCGCGGCAGGCACTGCTGAATGTGGTGGCGGTGCTGCGCGAAGCGGGCGCCGGCCCGGAGCACATCGCGCGGATGACCTGGTACGTCGTCGACAAGCGCGAATACATCGCCAGCTACCGCACGCTGGGCGTGGCGTACCGTGAGGTGATGGGCCGGCATTTCCCCGCGATGACCGCCGTGGAAGTGACGGCGCTGATCGAGGACCGCGCCCGGGTCGAGATCGAGGTCACGGCCGTCCTGCCCGACGCTGCGGCGGGCTGAGCCCGGTCGGGCATAATTCCTTCTTTGCATTGTCGCGGCCGCCCATCCGGCGCACGCGCTTCCCGGAGCCTTTCAATGAACGCACCCGACCGCCTGCACCACCCGGCCAAGGCCGTCTTCAAGTGGGACGACCCGCTGCTGCTCGACCTGGAGCTGACCGAGGAGGAGCGCATGGTGCGCGACGCGGCGCACGCCTATGCGCAGGACAAGCTGATGCCGCGCATCAAGGAGGCCTTCCGGCACGAGATCTCCGACCCCGGGATCTTCCGCGAGATGGGCGCGCTGGGTTTGCTGGGCGTCACGCTGCCGCCGGAGTACGGCGGCGCGGGACTCAACTACGTCTGCTACGGCCTGATCGCGCGTGAGGTCGAGCGTGTCGATTCCGGGTACCGCTCGATGATGAGCGTGCAGAGTTCACTGGTGATGTATCCGATCTACACGTACGGCAGCGAGGCGCAGCGGCGCAAGTTCCTGCCGAAGCTGGCCACCGGCGAATGGATCGGCTGCTTCGGCCTCACCGAACCGAACCACGGTTCCGATCCCGGTTCGATGATCACGCGCGCGAAGAGCGTGCCGGGCGGCTTCAGTGTCTCCGGCGCGAAGATGTGGATTTCCAATTCGCCGATTGCCGATGTGTTCGTCGTGTGGGC
>JANNNM010000582.1:0-4418 GCA_031398535.1 Betaproteobacteria bacterium
GTCGATCCTGCACCGGGTCAGTGGCGCGTTGCTCTTCCTGCTCGGGATTCCACTTTTGCTGTGGGCCGTGCAGGGTGCGCTGGTCTCGGCGGATGCGTGGGCGGAAATGCGCGTGATGGTCACGCATCCGTTCGGCAAGCTGGTGTTGATCGTGCTGGCTTGGGCCTACCTGCATCATTTCCTGGCCGGCATCCGGCACCTGCTGATGGACCTGCATATCGGCGTGAACCTGCAGGCGGGGCGGCTGTCCGCCGCAGTGGTGCTGGTCATCTCGTTGCTGCTGACGCTGGGCGTGGTGATCCGGCTATGGTGACCGGCAACCGCGTCCCGGTCGGCGCCCACTACGGTTGGCGCGACTGGCTGTCACAGCGGATCACCGCCGTTGTGATGGCCGTATACACGACGCTGATCTTCGGCATGCTGCTCTGGTACGGCGGCCTCGACTACGCGGTGTGGCTGGCCGCGTTCCGCTACGAGCCGTTCCGCATCGCCACCTTCATCTTCATGATCGCGCTGCTTTGGCATGCGTGGGTAGGCGTGCGCAACATCGCGATGGACTACATCAAGCCGGTTGCGGTGCGGCTGGCGCTGCAATGCGTCGTGATCATCACACTGGTCGGCTATGCCGGCTGGTCCATCAACGTGCTGTGGGGGCGCGGCGCATGAGATCCGCCGGGCCGTCCCAAGGATCTGCCCCCTCAGGGGGCGCGGCGCAAAGTGCCGTTCGGGGGGACATCCAAGCGTCCGCCTGCACGCCAACAGGAACCTGACGTGACGCCAATGTCCACGCTGCCCGTGCGCAAGTTCGATGCGCTGATCATCGGTGCCGGTGGTGCCGGCATGCGCGCGTCGTTGAAGCTCGCCGAAGCCGGGCTGTCCGTCGCGGTACTGACCAAGGTGTTCCCCACGCGCTCGCACACGGTGGCAGCGCAGGGCGGCATCGGCGCGTCGCTAGGCAACATGTCCGAGGACCACTGGCTCTGGCACATGTACGACACCATCAAGGGGTCGGACTGGCTGGGCGACCAGGACGCCATCGAGTACATGTGCCGGATGGCGCCCAAGGTCGTGTACGAACTCGAGCATTTCGGCATGCCGTTCGACCGCAACGCCGACGGCACCATCTACCAGCGTCCGTTCGGCGGCCACTCGGCCAATTTCGGCGAGAAGGCCGTGCAACGCGCGTGCGCGGCGGCCGACCGCACCGGCCACGCGATGCTCCACACGCTCTACCAGCGCAACGTCCGCGCGCACACGCAGTTCTTCGTCGAATGGATGGCGCTCGATCTCATCCGCGATGCCGACGGCGATGTCGTGGGGGTGGTCGCGCTGGAAATGGAAACCGGCGACGTGATGATCCTGCAGGCCAAGACCACGGTCTTCGCCACCGGCGGTGCCGGGCGCATCTTCGCGGCGTCGACCAATGCGTTCATCAATACCGGCGATGGCCTCGGCATGGCGGCGCGGGCCGGCATCCCGCTCGAGGACATGGAGTTCTGGCAGTTCCATCCCACCGGGGTGGCTGGGGCGGGCGTGCTGATCACCGAAGGCGTGCGCGGCGAGGGCGGCATCCTGCTCAACAGCAACGGCGAGCGCTTCATGGAGCGTTACGCGCCCAACCTGAAGGACCTGGCGTCGCGCGACGTGGTGTCGCGCTCGATGGACCAGGAGATCAAGGAAGGCCGCGGCTGCGGGCCGCACAAGGATCACGTGCTGCTGAAGCTCGATCACCTCGGGCCCGAAGTGATCATGAAGCGCCTGCCCAGCATCCGCGAGATCGCCCTCAAGTTCGCCAACGTCGACCCGATCAAGGAACCCATTCCGGTGGTGCCCACCATCCACTACCAGATGGGCGGCATCCCGACCAACATCCACGGCCAGGTCGTGGCGCCCAGGGACGGCAACCCCAACAGCGTGATCGGCGGCCTGTACGCGGTGGGCGAATGCGCGTGCGTGTCGGTGCACGGCGCCAACCGCCTCGGCACCAATTCGCTGCTCGACCTGCTGGTCTTCGGTCGCGCGGCGGGCGAGCACATCGTCGAGCAGAACCTGAAGGCGCAGTCGCACAAGGCATTGCCGCGCGACGCCGGCGACCTTTCGCGCGCGCGGCTGGCGCGGCTCAATGGCGCGACGTCGGGCGAGTCGGTGCCGGAGGTCGCGCACGCCATCCGCAAGTCGATGACGGCGCATTGCGGCGTGTTCCGCAACGACACGCTGCTGAAGGAGGGCGTGGCGCAGATCATGGAACTGGAAGGGCGCGTGGCGCGCTCGTTCATCTCCGACAAGAGCCAGGTCTTCAATACCGCGCGCGTCGAGGCGCTTGAACTCGACAACCTGATCGAAACGGCCAAGGCCACCGTCGTGTCGGCGCAGGCGCGGCAGGAATCCCGCGGCGCGCAGGCCCGCAGCGACTTCCCTAACCGCGATGACGCGCACTGGCTGAAGCACACGCTGTGGTATCGCGAAGGCAATCGTCTCGACTACAAGCCCGTCAACCTGAAGCCGCTGTCGGTGGAAGCCTTCCCGCCGAAGGCACGAACCTACTGATGATGGACATTCCTTCATGAAGTTTCGCGTCTACCGCTACGATCCCGAGAAGGACAGCAAGCCGTACTCGAAGGACTACGACGTCGCACTCGAGTCCACGGACCGCATGCTGCTCGACGCCCTGATCAAGCTCAAGGCGCAGGACGACACGCTGTCGTTCCGCCGCAGCTGCCGGGAGGGCGTGTGCGGCTCCGATGCGATGAACATCAACGGCAAGAATGGCCTTGCCTGCATCACCAACCTCAACGACGTGAAGGAGCCGGTGGTGCTGCGCCCGCTGCCCGGGTTGCCGGTGATCCGCGACCTGATCGTCGACATGAGCCAGTTCTTCAAGCAGTACCACTCGATCAAGCCCTACCTCGTCAACGACACGCCGCCGCCCGAGAAGGAACGGCTGCAGTCGCCGGAGGACCGCGAGGAGCTGGACGGCCTGTACGAATGCATCCTGTGCGCGTGCTGCTCCACTGCCTGCCCGTCGTTCTGGTGGAATCCGGACAAGTTCGTGGGGCCGGCCGGGTTGCTGGCCGCCTACCGTTTCATCGCCGACAGCCGCGACCAGGATACGGAAGGCCGCGTGGACAACCTCGAGGATCCCTACCGGTTGTTCCGCTGCCATACGATCATGAACTGCGTCGATGTGTGCCCGAAAAATCTCAATCCTTCGAGTGCCATCGGCAAGATCAAGGACATCATGGTGAAACGGGCGGTGTGACGCCCACCCGAACATGCCGCGGTGCGGTAGACCGGACGCACCCCGGGCGAGGTTACGATGCTTGATATCGAACGCCTGAATCGCATCCGGTGGCGCTGCCGGCGCGGCCTGCTGGAAAACGACCTGGTGCTGACGCGTTTCCTGGATGCGCGGGGCGCGGCGATCGCCGAGGACGAGGTGGCGATGCTCGATGTGCTGCTCGATCTTCCCGATAACGATTTGTGGGACCTGTTGTCCGGCCGTACGGAGCCCGAGGACGATGGCGTAATGCCGCTGTTGCAACAACTGCGAGCTGCCTCCATCTAGAAAGGCAGGCGCTGCTGGAGGTAAATCAGGCTGCCGCCGGTTCGGCGCGGCCCTTGGCACGACTTTCCGGGAGTACAACCGCAATGACTGATCGCACCGCCACGCTCAACTTCTCGGACGGCTCGCCGTCGGTTGGCTTTCCCGTGATCTCCGGTTCCGTCGGCCCCGATGTCATCGACATCCGGTCGCTGTACGGCAAGACGGGCAAGTTCACCTTCGACCCGGGCTTCATGTCCACCGCGGCCTGCAACTCGGCCATCACCTACATCGACGGCGACAAGGGCGAGTTGCTGTATCGCGGGTACCCGATCGAGGAACTGGCGCAGCGTTGCGACTACCTCGAGACGTGCTATCTGCTGCTGTACGGCGAGCTGCCCACGCCGGACCAGAAGGACGACTTCACCAATCGCGTGACCATGCACACGATGGTCAACGAGCAGATGCACTTCTTCATGCGCGGCTTCCGCCGCGACGCGCATCCGATGGCGGTCATGACGGGGCTGGTCGGCGCGCTGTCGGCGTTCTACCCGGATTCGATGAACCTGCACGATGCGCGGCAGCGCGACATCTCGGCCATCCGCCTCATCGCCAAGATGCCCACGCTGGTGGCCATGGCGTACAAGTACACGATCGGCCAGCCGTACGTGTATCCGCAGAACGACCTCGGCTATTCCGCCAATTTCATGCGGATGATGTTTGCCACGCCGTGCGAACCGTACAAGGTCAATGACGTGCTGGTGCGCGCGCTGGACCGCATCTTCATCCTGCATGCCGACCACGAACAGAACGCGTCCACGTCCACGGTGCGCCTGTGCGCGTCCTCCGGCACCAACCCGTTCGCGGCCATTGCCGC
>JANNNM010000645.1:0-10446 GCA_031398535.1 Betaproteobacteria bacterium
CCCTGCACTTGCGTGACCGACTTGCGGGTGTTGAAGAGGGTCGCCACCGGATCGGCCTGACGCGGGTTGGCATCCCACTGCGCCTGCGTGAGTCCCAGCGGATCCTGCGACTCGGGCTGGTTCTGCGAACTGCCGATAACGGTGACCCGCATGTCGGTGCCGGGGACCAACGTGAGTTTTGCGTTGACCACATCGCGCGTCGCGGCGGCGTGATCGCGATAGCCTTCGGTATCGAATCGGTTGGCCGCCGCCACATAGCCCACGCCGGCGGTGGTCCCGGTCGCGCGCAGGCCGATGTTGGACGTGGCGTAGCTTCCGAAGTTGGCCGTGAACCCTGCCTCTGGTTCCAGCGCCGGGTCCTCGGTGAACACCGCGATCACGCCCCCTGAAGCATTGCCATACAGCGTCGAGAACGGTCCGCGCAGCACCTCGATGCGTTGTGCCGAAAGGAGGCTGAAGCTGCCGGTCTGGCCCTGCCCGTCGGGCATCGTGGCCGGGATGAAGTCCTGGTACAGCCGCACGCCGCGCACGCCGAACGTGGCGCGCGCGCCGAAGCCGCGTGCGCTGATCTGGATGTCCTGCGCGTAGTTGCCGCGGCTGGCGGCGAAGATGCCGGGCACGCGCAGCAACGGTTCGGACACGTCGATGGCAGGCGACCCGTCGCGAATCGTCGCGCCGTCGATCACGTCGACCGAAGCCGGCACGTCGAAGCTGCGCTGACTGGTGCGGGTTGCCGTGACGGTGACAGGGTCGAGTTGGAGCGCCGGGTTGTCGACCTGGGCGAAGGCGTGCTGCGCGACCAGCGCGCCCAGCACCAGCGCCGCCACGCGCACGGTCACGGTCGCGTCGAGGGCGCGATACGCCAGATCACGTTGCCTACGTCGTCGGCCACCAGCACCGCTCCCTTCACATCCACCGCCACGCCCACCGGCCGGCCGTAGGCATCGCCGGCGGCATTGACGAACCCGGTGAGCACATCCTCCGGATAGCCGGCTGGGTGGCCCTGCGCGAACGGCACAAAGACGACCTTGTAGCCGCTCAGCGGGCGGCGGTTCCACGAGCCGTGCAACCCGACGAAAGCGCCGCCCCGAAAGCGCGACGGCAGGAGCCCGGCATCATAGAACGCCAATCCAAGCGGCGCCACATGCGCACCCAGCGCGTAGTCCGGGACCACGGCACTCGCAACCAGGTCCGGGCGAGGCGGCGTGACCCGGGCGTCGACGTGCTGGCCGAAGTAGCTGTACGGCCAGCCATAGAAGGCACCATCGCGCACCGATGTGAGGTAGTCCGGCACAAGGTCGCTGCCCAGTTCGTCGCGTTCGTTGACGACCGTCCACAGTTCACCGGACTGCGGTTGCCAACCGAGGCCGTTGGGATTGCGCAGTCCGGAAGCGAACAGGCGCGAGGCGCCGGTCGCGAGGTCGATCTCGAGGATCGCGGCGCGATGGTGTTCGTTCTCCATCCCGTTCTCCGCGATGTTGCTGTTCGACCCCACGGTCGCATAGAGTAATTTTCCGTCGCGACTCGCCAGGATGTTCTTGGTCCAGTGATGGTTGATCGCCCCAGCGGGAAGGTCCGCCACCTTGGTCGGCGGCGCCGTGATCCGGGTGGCACCGGCCACATAGGGAAACTTGATCACCGCCTCGGTCGTCGCCACGAACAATTCGTCGCCCACCAGGGCCATGCCGAAGGGTGAACGGAGGTCGCGCAGGAACACTTCGCGCACGTCGGCGGTGCCGTCGCCATCGGTGTCACGCAGCAGCGTGATGCGATCCGCACTCGGCACCCCCGCCCCGGCGCGCTTCATCACCAGGCCCATCACCCATGCGCGCAAGCCCGACGACTCCTTGGCGGGCTTGTTCGATTCCGCCACCAGGACGTCGCCGTTCGGCAGCACGTAGACCCAGCGCGGGTGGTCGAGTTGTGTCGCGAATGCGGTCACCGCGAGACCGGTGGCCGGCGTTGGCGTGACGCCTTCCGGCCAGCCCCGGGCCGGTGCGATGTTCACCGTCGGGACCAGCGACGTCGAGGGCGCGGCGATGGTCGGTTTGGGACCTGTGTCTGCGCGCTCCGGCAGCCTGGCCACGTCGCTGCAGGCGGCCAGCAGCAACGCCGTTGCCATTGCGCCGCCGAGGATGAACCGTGGCTTCCAGGACAAAGGTGACCCCTTCCCTTCAGGAACTTGCGCGCGCCGGACGCGTGATGCCTTCGTTCATGCGCCAGATTGTCGCGTTGAGGACCGTCGCGAATGCAACCCAAAGTGCGTAGGGTACGAAGAGCCACGACGCTGCGGGACTGTACAGATGCGCCGTGGCGATGAACAGCACCACCATCAACAGCAACGCGACGCTGTCGATCAGCGCTCCGAAGATGTTGTGCCGCCCGAAGTACAGCCACGACCACGCGGTGTTCAGCACTACCTGGGCGCCCCAGAACAGGAGCGGCACGCTCCATGAATCCGCGTTCGCCCACCACACGAGGTATCCGGCCGCGGCGATGGCGACGTACAGGAGGCCCCACACCGGCGCAAAGACCCAGTCCGGCGGATTCCAGGCCGGCTTGCGCAGGTTCCGGTACCAGGCGTCGGGCTTGAAGCGGCTGCCGATGAAGGCGCCGATACCGGTGATGATCGCAAAGGTCGCAAACGCGGTCATGGTGTTTCCTCTCGAAGGTTCGGTGCAACGCAAAGGGGCACCGTTGCGGTGCCCCTTCCATTGCTCATCGTTGCAATCTACTTCCCGTCGCGATCCGAATCGCCCGGCACGGCGCGTTCAACGGTGTCGCTCAGGCGCTGCCACGAGTCGCGCGTCGCATCGCGGGCGCGCTCCCACGACAGCGTCGAGGTGCCGCGGGCCGTGTGCCAGTCATCGCGCAGCGTGCTCTCGACGTCCTCGAAACGGCGACCCTGGTACTCCGGGTACGTGTCGACGCCGTACCGATAGGCCGGGCCGTATTCGTCATAGGTCGAGCCCGGTGCAACGTAGGGGCGCGTCGCATAGTTCTCGCGCCAATACGCATCTTCGCGCGTCGGGTCGATCATTTCGGCGACACCCTTGCCGGCAAGTCCGCCGACGACCGCGCCCACCACCGCACCGGCGATCGCGCCGATCGGACCCGCAACGGCACCCGCCGCCGCACCGGCCACGACACCACCTGCGGTGGCACCCAAACCGGTACCTACCGGATGCGCACCAGGCGCACCGGTGATGGGGTCAAGGTTGGCCGACCCTTCCTGCTCCTGCTGCAATTCCTTGATCTTCGAATTCATGGCGATCTCCATTGGTGATGTGAACCCCGGACCTGATTGGACCGGACACATGCACACTATCGCCGCGCCGATCCTCACGCTGCATCAGCGAAGGTCAATCGTTGCAGTAGGAGTGCGCCGACATTCGCGAAATTGCGCTGGTCGGTAGGTGCATTCCTACGCCACGGTTGGCCGTTGCACGCATTGCGCACACCGCTGGCGGAACTGATAGTGGGCAACACTGGATTCAGTCCTCAGGAAACAGGAGTGCCCCCATGATCAAGACCGTCATCGGCTCGTTCGACAGCTTCGCCAGCACCTCGCAGGTTGCGGCGGATCTGATGGCGGCCGGGTTCATGCAATCCGACATCCATGTGCTCGGCAACAACGCGACCCGCGTGGCTGACGATCAATGCGCCGGCGGCAGCATCGGCCGCCTGACTGCCATCGGCATCTCCGAAACGGACGCGCAGTACTGCGCCGAGTCGCTGCGACGCGGTGGTGCGCTGGTCATCGTGAAGGTGGACTCAAGCCGTGTCGACGAGGCGGGGTACCTGATTCAGCGCCTTGGCGCAATCGACATCGAGGACCGCGTCGAGCAATGGAAGGGAGCGGGATGGTCGGGATATGACGCCGACGCCAATCCCTATTCATTCGACCAGATCGAACAGGAGCGGCAGCGCTACGCCGGCCGCTCGCAGCAGCAGCACCGGATCTTCCCGTCAGCACGATGACCTGCGGCTGCCCTTCCGCGGAAGGGCAGCCGCGCGGTGCGTTGCGCAGGCTAACTACGGGCTGTTGCGGGCCGCCGCGCAACAACCGGCGTGGCCGCACGCACAGGTCGAATCGGCGCAGTCGATCGAGATGGCTTCCGCCATCCCCGCCTGCACCCGGCAATGGTCAGAGCAATGCGCGCCTGCAATGTCGACAGGACAGCCGCAACCGGCGTGCGCGCATTCGAGGCGCTCCGCCGCATGAGGTGCAGTACTTCCGGCTTCCGTCACGTTCGCCCTCGACTAGAGGTTGGCTGTGTTGCCCGCAGGTGCGTACATTCGCTCCAGGACGGACGCCGTGGGAATTTCCGACAGCGACGTCGTGTCAAGGATATCCCGCGCGGCCCGCAGGCGTCGATCCTCGCAGTGCACGGCCACCAGGATGGCGCCCGCGCAGATGGCCTCGACCAGGCCGCTGACCGCGAAGGGCCCGAGACCCGCATCGCGCAATGCCTCGCCGACCGCCCATTCCGAGCCGAGGATCGGTCCCGATCGTCCGTTCGACGCGAGCGGCCCGGCCACCAGCACCCGGCGACGCTCGCCGGAGGCACAGGTGATCGAATGTTCGTTGCCATCGTCGACGACCACGCTCGCCGATGCGCCGCCCGCGGCCTCGACGAAGCGCTCCTTGCGCATCACCAGGCTGATGCGCTGCCGCTCGAAGCGGGCATCGATCAAGTCGGCAATGGTCTGTTGCGCATCGACCAGCGACGGATAGAGTCCGACGACGGTTGTCATCGTCGGTCGCCTTCGGGCGTTGAGCGCGTGGGACCCTCCGCATCGGGCGGCAGGTCGAAGTACGGATTGAACCCGGCACTGGGCGGAGGCGGTGCATCCTTCGCCGCATCGCGGGCAGGCGGCGCGGTGGCCGACCGCCGTCCCATGGCCTTGGTGCCTGGCAATGGTTTCAGCAGAAACGGCAACTCATGATAGGCGTTCTTGCTGCTGTCACGTTTTTGGGTGGTCATGGCAGGCCTCCGTATCCTAGTCCGACAGGGGTCAACGCGAATGGTTGCTCCCAAGGCTGGAAATTTACCGCGGCGGAACAAGTTTTCGGATAGGGCTCCAGCGGATTGGACTGTCAGCGTAACGCCGACATCGGCGGCAACCCGCGCCGCTTTCAGCGCGACCAGTCGAGTCCCAGCTTCTTCGCCATCGCCACGGTGATGGCCTGCCGCGTCTCGAAGTATCCGGCCCACGGGTCCGGTCCCTTGCGTACGCGCTCGCGGATGTTGTGGAGGTTGAAGTGGTCGAAACGGACGTCGGTGCGCAGTTCCTCCCACGCAATGGGTGCGGCGACCGGCGCATTCCGGCGCGCCCGCACCGAGTAAGGGCCCACTGCGGTCGCACCCTCGCCGTTGCGCAGGTAGTCGATGAAGATCCTCCCCTTGCGCTTGTCCTTGGCCAGCGTCGCGGTGAAGCGCTGCGGTAATGTGCGGGCAAGCAACGTCGCGACGGCCTTGGCAAACGCCTTGGCCCGCGGCCAGGGCAAGGGGGGGCGGATCGGCACAACGACGTGCAGGCCCTTCCCACCCGTGGTCTTGAGGAAGCCCTTCAGCTTGAACTCGTCCAACAGCGCGCGCAGCACCTGCACGCCCTCCACCAGCGCCGACCATTCCAGTTTTTCGTCAGGGTCGAAGTCGAAGACGAGCGTGTCGCAGGCATCGAGGCGCGGCGCGCGGCTGCCCCACGGGTGTACCTCGATCACGCCCCATTGCACCAGCGCCACCAGCGCTTTGGCCGACTTGGCGCCCATGTAGGTGGCAGGGCCGGACGATGTCGTCACGGCGATGCGCGCGACCGCTGCGTCCATGTGGTCCGCCACGTTCTTCTGATAGAAGCACTGTCCGCTCCATCCGTTGGGACAGCGCACCAGGCTGAGCGGGCGCCCGGCGAGATAGGGCAGCAGCACCGGCGCAATATCCTCGTAGTACTGTGCCAACGCGAGCTTGGTGACCTTGGCTTCGGGAAAGTACGCCTTGTCGGCATGCGTGATCGTGATGCCGGCGACGCTGGCGGGCTTGGCGACCGGTGCGGCGCGCGACCACGTTGCAGGCTTGATGGCCTTGCCGGACTTCGCAGGTGCCACGGGCATCGATTCCTCCGCTGTTTCGCGCACAACGAGCTTCGCGTCCTTGTCCGTCCGCAGGCCCTTGAACGACGGATGCCGGAGCGCGCCCTCCGCGCTCCATTCGGTGAACGCTACTTCAGCCACGAGATCGGGGCGCACCCAGCGCGCCCCGCGCACATCGTAGCCGCGCGGGGTATCGGCGAAGGGCGATGATGCGCGCTCCCGCGCCCGCAGCAGCTTGCCAATGCGCTGCAGGGCGGCCTCGTCGAAGCCGGTGCCGACCTTGCCCGCGTACCGGAGCCCGTTGCCGTCGTGCACGCCCAGCAGCAGCGCACCGAATTCGCGACGCGCGCCCTGCGGCGGGGTGAATCCGCCGATCACCATCTCCTGCCGGCGCACGCACTTCACCTTGACCCACTGCCGCGAGCGCGCGCCGTCGGCGTACTCCGAATCGAGGCGCTTGCTGATCGCGCCTTCGAGGCTCAGCGAGCACGACTGCCGGAAGAAGTCCGCGCCGTTGCCCACCACTTCAGGGCCGACCCGGACGCAGCCCTTGCCGGCACCCACGGCCGCCCGCAGCACCGCCTTGCGTTCGACGAGCGGAACGCGGCGCAGGTCGCGGCCGTCGGCGAACGGCAGGTCGAAAGCAAAGAACATGAATGATGCGTCGGCGGGCTCCGCAATCGCGTTCTGCAGCATCTGGAAGCGCGACCGTCCCTGCGCATCCACGACCACCACCTCGCCGTCGATCCAGGCCTCGCGCACATCCACCAGCAGCAGGTCGCGTGCCACCTGGCCGAACGTGGCGGTCCAGTCCTTGCCGCTGCGGGAGAACAACGCGCACTTGCCCTTGGCGATGTGCGCCAGCATCCGGTAGCCGTCGTACTTGATCTCGTGCACCCAGTCATCGCCGGTGGGTGCGTTGGCCACCAGCGTCGCCAGCATGGGCTGCAATCGCGACGGCAACGCGGCCGCGACGCCCGGCAGGCCTCGCGCCTTCGCCTTGTTGGCGGGAAGCCTGGCCTTCCGCCGCGCCTTCACCGCACCGGCCGCCACGTGGCGTGCCACCGACCGGTTGGAATGCCAGACCTTGTCGCCATCGGCAGCGATCGTCTGCATCGTGCGGCCGGAGCGTACGCTGTCCTTCACGTCATCGACGATGGCGGCACCGCCTGCGCGCGCCGCCGCATCCTTGGCCTTGATGAGGAGCCACGCGCGCTGGCCATCCTTGCCGCCGAACTTGCTGCCGGACGTTCGCACCAGCGACCACGCGCCGTGCAGGCGCTCGCCCTGCAGCGAGAACTTGAGATGCCCCTTGGTGTAGGCAGCCCGTGCGTCGCCCTCCGGGGTCCACGAGCCCTCGTCCCACAGCATCACCGTGCCGCCACCGTACTCGCCGCGCGGAATGGTCCCTTCGAAGTCGCCGTACTCGACCGGATGGTCCTCGACCTGCATCGCCAGGCGCTTGTCCGCGGGATCGAGACTGGGGCCTTTCGGCACCGCCCAGCTCAGCAAAATGCCATCGAGCTCGAGCCGGAAGTCGTAGTGCAGGTGCGAGGCCGCGTGCTTCTGGATGACGTACTTCCGCGACGACGTTTCGCGCACCGCCTTGCCGGGTGGCTCCTTCGTTCGCTTGAAGTCGCGCTTGGCGCGATAGGTGTCGAGTGCCATCGGCGGGTCGGCGTCGGGAACGAGCCGCGCGGCTACACCGGCGCCTTCTTCGTCGCCGGCGCCTCGACCTCATCATCGTCCATCCGCAGCACGCCAAGCTCGCCATCGGGTTCGAGCCTGGCGAGGCGAATGGAACGGATGCTCTCGATGCCGCGCTCGCGCAGCTTCGACAGCACCTCGTCCGTGGTGATCCACTGGCTCTTCAGGTTGCGCCGCACCCACTGTCCGTTCCGGATCAGCGGCAGCGCGGGCAACTCGATGTAGCGACGCAGCCGCGGACTGTAGTAGGCGAGCCAATCGAGCGCCAGGTTCCAGAATACGAGCGTGCCGACCAGCACCACGCCGTCGGTAATCGAGCGATACTCGCCTGCCATCGCGTTCTGCGCGGCATCGGCGACCAGCACGATGAACAGCACGTCGGGCATGCCCAGTGAACCGAGGTCCCGGCGCAGCACGAAGCGGAATGTGAGGACGAGGCCGAGATAGATCAGCGTGCCGCGGACAAACAATTCCGCAGGTTGCACGACGGATTCGAAGAGCTCGGCCAGCACGGGTGGGTCCCTCGGTCGGAAGCGCGCGGCTGCCGACTACGGGCGCTTGCGCTTGACTGCCGTCTTCGAAGCCATCGTGCGTTTCACCACCTTGAGCGCGGCCTTCTTCACGCCACTGCTCCGTGATGCCGACGCCTTGGCGACGGACGGCTTGCCGAGGCTGCGCTTCAGCAGGTCGGCGAGGTCGATGATCTGCGCCGTGCGCGGCGTATCGTCGTCATCGCTGTCCGGGGGCGTGATCTCCTTCGTCTGCCCGGCCTTGATCTTCTGCTTGATGCGCTTCATCAGGTCATCGTGGTACGTGCTGCGAAAGGATTCCGGCTTCCACTTCTCGGTCATGTCATCGACGAGCCGCTTGGCCAGCTCGACTTCCTTCGTCGTGACGCCGGCCCCTTTGAGGCCCGCCGCCGGCAGATCGAGCGCGGCGGTGCCACGCAACTCATTCTGGTAGCGCAGCGTGATCAGCATCAAGGCATTGCCTTGGACGACCACGGCCGCCAGGTGTTCGGTCTGGCGGATAACCACCTGCGCGATGGCGACCCGCGATGTCGCGCGCAGTGTCTCGCGCAGCAACGCGTAGACTTTCTGACCCCGACCCGCGGGCGCCAGGTAATACGGCGTTTCGTAAAACTCCGCGGCAACCTCGGCAGCATCGACGAAGGCCTTGATGTCGATCGTCTGTGTCGCCTTCGGGTTGGCCTTGCGGAAGTCCTCGTCGCTCAGCACGACGTACTGGTCATCCTCGTATTCGTAGCCCTTGACGATGTCGTCCCAGGCGACTTCCTTGCCGCTCGCCTTGCTGTACCGCTTGTAGCCGACAGGCGAGAGATCGCGCTTGTCGAGCATCGAGAACTTGAAGGCCTTGCGGTCCTCGGCGGGGAAGAGCTCGACGGGCACGTTCACCAGGCCGAAGGAAATGGCGCCTTTCCAGAGCGCGCGCGTGGCGTGCTCGCCGCGATGCGAATCGTGGGCTTGATCGTTTTTCATCGGCGCACTGTACGGCGCCGCCGCCGCCACTGTCCGTGGGAATTTCGACGATTGTCCTGTAGGACAAACTGCAACCATCGCGATCGCCGCGAGAGTGCACCCGGCCCATCAGCCCACGCGGCGCCTAGCCGGCTTTCGCGTCACACCGGTACGCGCGCGCAGTCGCGTACCCGGTATTGAACATCCCGGAGTTGTCGAGCGTCAGGAACACGATATGGGTGGCGCCCATCGCCGCCGCCTTGCTGCGCGCATCCGCCATCGCGCCATCCATGCGCGCCGCCTCGCCGCCGCCGAACACGCTGCGGCCGTTCACCGAACCCAGCAGCTTGCAATCGCGGTTGACGAAATTCGGGTCGCCATCGAGCACCTTCTGCGCCGTGGACGACGGCGATGACGCACATCCGGCGAGCATGACCGTTGCGGCGAGGATCGGGACCAGGATGATGCGCATCGTCACTCTCCCGCCAGCCGGACGGTCTTGACCATTGCGCGCACCTGCACCAGGTCCCGGCGCACCATGTCCCCCAGCGCCTGCGGCGTGCTGGACGCGGGCAGCACGCCGGCGCTGGTCAGCTTGTCCCGGAACTCGGGTACCTGCAGACTGCGTTCGACGGCCAGGTGCAAGCGCGCGATCACGTCGCGCGGCGTCTTCGCCGGCGCGAACATGCCGAGCCACAGCACCAGCTCGTAGCCGGGGACGCCGGCCTCGGCCATCGTCGGCACATCGGGCAGGAAGGTCGGACGGCGCGGACTGGCCACCGCCAGCGCGCGGATCCGGCCGGCCTTCAGCTGCGGCAGCGCGGACGCCGCATCGATCATGGCCACCTGCACGTCGCCGGCGACCACCGCCGTCACGGCCTGCGCACTGCCCTTGTACGGGATGCGATAGAGATCCATTCCGGTCTGCTGTTTCAATAGCTCCATCGCGAACGTGTAACTGCTGTTGCCCGACGCATAGTTGATCTTGCCGGGCTGCGTCTTCGCGTACGCGATGAATTCCTTCAGCGTCGTCGCGGGCACGGCGGCATTGATGATGAACACCAGCGGATAGATGCCGACGAGCGAGATGGGTTCGAAGTCGCGCAACGGCTCATAGGACAGCTTGTCGTGCAGCACCGGGTTCATGATCATCGTGGACGTCACCGC
>JANNNM010000084.1:0-3709 GCA_031398535.1 Betaproteobacteria bacterium
TACAGCGTCACGACGTTGGGGTCGAAGCCCGCCTCGGCCAGCACTTCCCGGGCGATCTTCACCGTCATTGCCAACGGCAGGATCGCCGCCGGATGCGGCTTCACCACCACCGCGTTGCCGGTGGCCAGGCTCGCGAAGAGACCCGGATACCCGTTCCAGGTCGGAAACGTGCAGCAGCCGATGACGAGGCCCACGCCGCGCGGCACGGCGCGGAAATTCTTTTCCATCCGGATGGGTTCGTTCTTGCCCTGCGGCTTTTCCCACACCGCCGACGCGGGGACGCGGCGCAACTCGTGCGTGGCATAGGCCACGGCCTCGAGCCCCCGATCCTGCGCATGCGGGCCGCCGGCCTGGAAGGCCATCATGAAGGCCTGGCCTGTCGTATGCATCACCGCATTGGCCATCGCAAAGCTGGCCTTGTTGATCCGCGCCAGCGTCTCGAGCGCCACGCCGGCCCAGGCTTCGGGCCCGGCACGGCGCCACTGTTCCTGCGCGATGCCCACGGCCGCGAACAACCCGTCCATTTCCGGCTTGGGGTAGCTCACATTCATTGCCCACCCGTACGGCGAACGCTCCCCCGCCACCTCGCCGACCGTGGCCGTCTGCTGCAGCGGAAAGCGCTTGTTGAGCAGGCCCTCGAACTCGGCACGCCCGGCCTCGGCCGCGCCTTCGCCGTAGACCTTGGGGCTGGCGGACTCGGGATAGGCGCTCCAGTAGGTGCGCTCGGCAATGGCCTGCACGGCACGATCGAGCGTGGCCCGATGACGTTCATAGAACGGATGCGACACAGCAGTTCTCCCCATTCACGCCGCGGCGCGCGCGGCTGGCGGACCCGGCAGGCCCGTAACCCGCCAGTTTACGCGGTACCGGTGTCGTCGAAATTGACGGTGACTCGGTCGGTGACCGGATAGCTCTGGCACGACAGGATGAAGCCGCGTGCCACCTCGTAGTCTTCCAGCGCGAAGTTGACGTCCATGTCCACCTCGCCTTCCACCAGCTTGCACCGGCATGTGGAGCAGACGCCACCCTTGCAGGAATACGGCAGCTCGATGCCGTTGCGCAAGCCTGCCTCGAGGATGTTGTCCTTCGTCTTCTCCAGCATGAAGGTGCGCGTGGCGCCGTCCAGGATGACGGTGACTTCACACTCCGTATGTCCCGGCGCGGGCGCGACATGCGCGACGTGCGTGTGGCGGGGAATGCTCGCGGCGAAGCGCTCGATCTTGATTCGCGACTCGGGCATGCCCGCGCCCCTGAGTGCTGCCGTCACCGCGTCCATCATGCCTTCCGGACCGCAGACGAATGCCGTGTCGACGTCGGCAACCGGCACCCAGCGCGCCAGCAGCGCCGCGGCCTTCGCCTCGTCGATGCGGCCGTGCATCAGGTCGATGTCCTGCGCCTCGCGCGACAGCACGTGCACGAGGTTGAAGCGGCCGAGGTACGTGTCCTTCAGCCCCGCCAGTTCTTCCTTGAACATCACGGTGCCCGACGCGCGGTTGCCGTACACCAGCGTGAAGCGGCTGGCGGGTTCGGTGGCCAGCGTGGTCTTGATGATCGACAGCAGCGGCGTGATGCCGCTGCCGGCCGCGAACGCCAGGTAGTGCCGCGCCTTGTCGGCGTCGAGCGCGACATTGAAATGCCCGAGCGGGGGCATCACGTCGATCGTGTCGCCCGCTTTCAGCGTGTCGTTGGCCCAGGTGGAGAAGGCGCCGCCCGGCGACCGCTTGACGGCGATCCGCAGGCAATCCTCCTGCACTGCGGCGCATATCGAATACGAACGCCGCACATCCTCGCCGTTGAGCGTCCTGCGCAACGTCAGGTGCTGGCCCTGCGTGTAGCGGAACGGTTCACGGAGCGACGGCGGCACCGCGAACGTGATGGCGACCGCATCGCGCGTCTCGCGGTCGACGCGGGCAACGGTCAGCGGATGGAACTTGCTCATCGCGGTCGCGGCACTGCGGCCATCAGTGCGGCTTGAAGTAGTCGAACGGCTCGAGGCACGCGTCGCAGCGGTACTGCGCCTTGCACGCGGTGGAGCCGAACTGCGAAACGAGGCGGGTGCGCATGGACGCGCAACGCGGGCATGGCACCACCACGTTGGCGCGGCGCAGTGGACTGATGCCGCTGACGTCGATGCGCGGCGCGCGCACATGGGGCGGCGCGATGCCGAAGGCAGCAAGACGCGGCTTGGCCTCCGGCGCAATCCAGTCGGTGGTCCACGGCGGCGCCAGCTGCGTGACCAGTTGCACGTCGTCGAAGCCTGCAGCGGCGATGCCTTCGCGCACCATCGAGGCAATCATCTCGGTGGCGGGACAACCGGAGTAGGTGGGCGTCAGCACGATGCGCACCGTGCCTTCGTCCACCGCGACGTCGCGGACGATGCCCAGTTCCACGATCGAGATCACGGGCACTTCCGGATCGGGAATGGTCGACAGCGCGTGCCAGATGGCGGCGTTGGCGACGGGTGTTGCTGCTGCCCCTACCATCGTGCCCCCGGATGCGCGCGCTGCAGGTGCTGCATCTGCGCCAGCAGGTGGCCAAGATGCTCGGTATGCACGCCCTGCCGCCCGCCGCGGTCGTGGTTGGCCTGCATCCATTCGCCCTGCGGCCGCGCCAGCGTGGCTTCCGCCAGCACCGCGTCGACGGCGACCAGCCATGGTGCGCGCAGCGCCGGCATGTCCGGGGCGATGCCGGCGTCGAGCAACATGCGGTCGATGCCGTCCTGCATGAACATTTCGCCGGTGTAAGGCCACAGGAAATCCAGCGCGCGCTGCATGCGGTCATGCGACTCCGCCGTGCCGTCGCCCAGCGCGATCACCCATTGGGCGCTGCGCTGCACGTGATAAGTGACTTCCTTCACGGCCTTGGCGGCGATGGCGGCGATGCGTTCATCCGCCGATGCCGTCAGCGCGCGCAGCTGCAACAAGTGTGCGTGGTCGAAACAGAACTGCCGCGCCATCGTCATCGCAAAATCGCCGTTGGGCATCTCGGCAAGCTGCACGTTGCGGTAGGCGCCCTCCTCGCGCAGGAACGCGAGCTGGTCTTCGTCGCGCCCGGGCACGCCGGTGCGCGCCTCGACCTCCCCCGCGTAACCCAGCCACAGCCGGCCCTGTCCCAGCAGGTCAAGCCCGACATTGGCCAGCGCGATGTCTTCCTCCAGCACCGGCCCGTGGCCGATCCATTCGCCGAGGCGCTGCGCCAGCACCACGTCGGTGTCGCCGAGGCGCAGCAGGTAGTCGAACAGGGCCTGGTCGCGGGTCATCGTCGCAGCCGCCACGTCAGATGTGCTTCACTTCGTCCGGCATCGGGAAGAACGTCGGATGCCGGTAGACCTTGTCGTTGGCGGGCTCGAACAGGGCTTCCTTGTCGCCGGGACTGGTGGCCACGACGTCGGTGGACTTGACCACCCAGATCGAGACACCTTCATTGCGCCGCGTGTAGACATCGCGCGCATTGCGCACCGCACCTTCGGCATCGGCGGCATGCAGGCTGCCCACGTGCTTGTGCGCCAGGCCGTGCTGCGACCGGATGAAGACTTCCCACAGAGGCCATTCAGCGGACATTGCCTTGCTCCTTGATCCGTTGGCTCATGCCGCCAACGCGTCGGCACGCGCCGCGCGCTTCCGCGCGTGCGCCATTGCCGCATCGCGCACCCATGCGCCGTCGTCCCAGGCCTTCACGCGCGCGGCCAGACGTTCACGGTTGCAGGGCC
>JANNNM010000806.1:0-7107 GCA_031398535.1 Betaproteobacteria bacterium
CCCCAAGCTGGGTGGCGCGCAGGTCACCGCCAAGACCCGAGCCAATGCACGGTAATTGCTGTAAGCCAGTCGCCGGAAAGCCGCCGAGCGTCCCTGAAGTCCGCCGCGCGATCAGTCGATGCGCGCGCCGGAATCCTTCACCACCTTGGCCCACTTCACGACTTCATTGCGGATGAAGACGGTGAACTGCTCGGGTGTATTGCCGCCGCCGGAGGCACCCTGCGCGGCCCAGATGTCCTTCATGTCCTGCTTCAGCAGGGCCTTGGTTACTTCGACCTGCAGCTTGTTGATGATGTCGGCCGGCGTGCCCACGGGCGCCCAGATGCCATACCATGTGGTGACTTCGTAACCGGGAACGCCGGACTCCTGCACCGTGGGGACGTCCGGGAACGTGGAGGACCGCGTGGCCGTGGTGACCGCCAGCGGCCGCAACTTGCCACCGCGGATCTGCGGCGCGCTGGTGCCCATGCCGTCGAACATCAGGTCGACCTGGCCGCCCACCAGGTCCTGCATCGCGGGGCCTGCGCCCTTGTAGGGAACGTGATTCATCTGCGTGCCCGTCATCGTCTTGAAGAGTTCGGGCGCCAGGTGATGCGACGTGCCGTTGCCAGCCGACGCGAAGTTGAGCTTGTTCGGGTTGGCCTTGGCGTAGGCGATCAGCTCGGTGATCGAATTGACCGGCACCTTGGGATGCACGACGACGACATTCGGCACCACGGCCACCAGCGTCACCGGCATCAGGTCCTTTTCAAGATCGTAGGGCAGCTTGCTGTACACGCTGACCGCGATCGTATGGTGGACGGCACCGACGAGGAACGTGTAGCCGTCGGGCGGCGACTTGGCCACGATATCGGCCCCGATCGTGCCGCCGGCGCCGGCGCGGTTGTCGATGAAGAACGATTGCCCCAGCGCCTGCGTCAGCGCTGCCGCCAGGGGCCGGGCAAAGGCGTCGGTGCCGCCGCCTGCGGCAAACGGCGACACCAGCTTCACCGGCTTGGTGGGCCATGCCTGCGCGTTGGCCAATCCGGGTGCCAGCAGCAGTACGAATGCCGCAGCCAGCGCGCGCGTGACGAATCGATTCATTGCGTCCTCCAATCGTGGTCAGCCGCACCAAGTCTTGGGTGCTTGTCGTCGCGCCAATCGTGGCGCGCGGTCGCGGCGGAGACGGCAGTCTAGCGCAACCAATGCGCGTAACCGCGATGTCCATGGAGGACGGTTGGACGCCCTTGCATGCGTTGCGCTGCAACAAGCCACCGCGGCGCGATGGACGCGCCACGGTCGATGCAACTGCTTCAGCCGTTGCGGGCCTTGTTGCCGCTGACCATCTTCGCCGGCGTGGCCTTGACCGCCTTGGCCGGTTTGCGCAACTTCGGTGCCGACCGCACGACCATCGGGCGCGCGGCCGGGGTCGGCATCGATTCGCCGGTCTCGAGCCAATGCTTGACGCGTTGCGCGTCGCCCATGCGCGTGTACTTGCCGATCGAGTCGAGCAGCACGATCACCATCGGCTTGCTGGCCACCGTGGCCAGCATCACGACGCAGCGTCCGGCTTCGCGGATGTAGCCCGTCTTCTGCAGCTGGATGTCCCACGTGCCGCTCTTCACGAGACCGTTGGAATTGTTGAAGCCCAACGTCTGTCCGGTCGGCTGCACCTCGACATGGTGCGCAGGCGTCGTGGAATACGTGCGGATCAACGGATAGTCCGCGGCCGCCTGCACCATCTGCGCGAGATCCGTGGCAGTGGATACGTTGCGCGGCGACAGGCCGGTCGGGTCCTCGAAACGCGTGCGCGACAGGCCGAGCAGTGACGCCTTGGCATTCATCGCGCTGACGAACGCGACCGTGCCGCCCGGGTAGTGCCGCGCGAGCGTGGACGCGGCGCGGTTCTCCGACGACATCAGCGCCAGCTTCAGCATCTCGTCCCGCGATAACGACGCGCCCATGCGCAGGCGTGAACGCGAGCCCTTGAGATAGTCGAAGTCGCCCATCTCGATCTCGAGCGCCTCGTCGAGTGGCTGGCCGGCGTCGAGCACGACCATGGCGGTCATCAGCTTGGTCAGCGATGCGATCGGCGTGACCTGGTTCGCGGCCTTCGAATAGATGACCTGCCCGTCAGCCGGGTCGATGACCACGGCATTGGCCGACATCAGTTTCAATTTTCCGACGTCGAGGACCGGGGGCGCGGCCAGTGCCAGCGGCGACGCAACTACCGCGAAAACAACGAGTAAACGACGGATCATGAGGAAGCTTCTCAATAGTGACTGCCCGCGTTATCGCACGCCCCGGGGGACCCGTCAATCCCCTAATCGAATCAGGGGCTTAGGCGGGGGTTTCCCCGTGGCGCCCCTGCAACAGCGCCGGGAGGGGCTCCAGAGCGTGCTGTTCCTGGTCCTGCTGGAGCCGCCACATGCGGGCGTAGGTGCCGCCGGCGGCCAGCAGCACAGGATGGGTCCCGCGCTCGACGATGCGCCCCTGTTCCAGCACCAGGATCTCGTCGGCGTGGACGATCGTGGACAGCCGGTGGGCGATCGTCAGCGTGGTGTGGTTGTGCGCGATCTCGCGCAATTCCGCCTGGATGGCCTTTTCCGCGCGCGAATCGAGCGCGCTGGTGGCCTCGTCGAAGATGAGGATGTGCGGATTCTTGAGCACGGCCCGCGCGATGGCCACGCGCTGTTTCTCGCCGCCGGAAAGTTTCAGGCCGCGCTCGCCGACCGCAGTGGCGTAGCCCTCCGGCAAACCGGCGATGAACGTGTCGATCTGCGCGAGACGCGCGGCCGCGACGATCTCGTCATGCGTGGCGCCCGGCTTGCCGTACGCGATGTTGTACTCGATGCTGTCATTGAACAGCACGGTGTCCTGCGGAACGATGGCAATGGCCGCGCGCAGGCTTGTCTGCTGCACGTCGCGGATATCCTGGCCGTCGACGGTGATCCTGCCGCCTGCCACATCATAAAAACGATAGAGCAGTCGCGCCAGCGTGGACTTGCCGCCTCCTGACGGGCCGACGACAGCCACGGTGCGTCCCGCCGGAACGGTGAACGACACATCGAACAGGATCTGGCGATTGGCCTCGTAGGCAAAGTCGACATGCTCGAAGCGGACCTCGGCACCACGGATGGCCAGCGGTGTCGCGCCGGCCTTGTCCTTGATCTCCGCGTTCTCCTCGATCAGCCCGAAGAGCCTCTCCATGTCCGCCAGCGCCTGCTTGATCTCGCGGTAGATGACGCCAAGGAAGTTGAGCGGAATGTAGAGCTGGATCATGAAGGCGTTGACCAGCACGAGGTCGCCGATCGTCATCGTGCCGTTGACGACCCCGACGGTGGCGCGCCAGACGATCAGCGTGACGGCAATGGCGATGATCGCCGACTGCCCGACGTTCAGCACGGACAGCGACGTCTGGCTCTTGACCGCCGCTGCCTCGAACCGCTGCAGGCTCTGGTCATAGCGCTGCGCCTCCCACTCCTCGTTGCCGAAGTACTTGACCGTCTCGTAGTTGAGCAGGCTGTCGATGGCCCGCGTGTTGGCCTTCGAGTCGAGGTCGTTCATCGTGCGGCGGAAATGGGTGCGCCATTCGGTGATCAGCACGGTGAAGACGATATAGAGCACCAGCGCGCCCAGGGTGATGGCCGAGAACGTCCAGTCATAGCGCACGACCAGGATGGCCAGCACCAGCGTGATCTCGATCAGCGTCGGCAGGATGGAGAACAGTGCGTAGCTGATCAGCGTGGAGATGCCGCGCTGGCCGCGCTCGACGTCGCGCGTGAGGCCGCCCGTCTGCCGGTGCAGGTGGAAGCGCAGCGACAGCGCATGCAGGTGGCGGAAGACCTGCAACGCGATCTTGCGCACCGCGCGCTGCGTGACGCGCGCGAAGAAGAATTCGCGCAGTTCGGTGAAGAGCGTGGTGGAAAGACGCAAGGCGCCGTAGGCCACCAGCAGCGTGAACGGCACCGCCAGCATGGCGGTCCGCTCGTCTAGGCTGTCGACGATTTCCTTCAGCAGGACCGGCACGCCGACGTTGGCCACCTTGGCCAGTACCAGGCAGGCGAGCGCGGCGATCACGCGGCCCTTGTACTCCCACAGGTAGGGCAACAGCGTGCGCATCGTCGCCCAGTCGCCGCGCTGCGTGCGCGGGACGTTGCGCTCGGCAGGGGCCGGCAACGGCGCGGCGGAGTGGTGCGCGGCCATCGTCAATGCGCCCGGTGCGTGCGCTGCACGAACCACTCGTTGCCGCCGTAACCCAGCAGACCCATGCCGACGCGCACCAGTCCATACGCGACCCATGAGGCGGCCTTGGCCAGCGGCGAGCGTCCGGCCCAGCGGTCCGGCTCCACGCGCTGCGAACCGCCATCGATCATCAGCAGCAGCTCGATGCGCAGCTGGTCGGCAAAGTGCGGACTGCGCACGAAGATGTTGGCCTCGCGCGCCATCAGCAGCGAGTACGGATCGATGTTGGACGATCCCACCGTGGCCCACATGTCATCGACCACGGCCACCTTGGCGTGCAGGAATGACCGGTGATACTCCTCGATGCGCACGCCCGATGCCAGCAGCTGGCCATACAGCGCGCGCGACGCGTAGTGCAGCAGCCGGTATTCGACGCGCGCCTGCAGCAGCAGCGTGACGGCCACGCCGCGCTCCGCCGCTGCCGTCAGCGCGCGGCGGAAGCGGATGCCCGGAAAGAAGTAGGCGTTGGCGATCAGGATTTCGCTCTTGGCCGTGCGGATGGCGGCCAGGTAGGCGCGTTCGATGTCGCTCCGGTAGCGGAAGTTGTCGCGGATGACGAACTTGGCGGTCTGCGTGCCGGCACGCTCCGCGACCATCGGATCGGGGAAGAACGGCACGTCGCTGCGGTCGAGCTGCACCAGTTCCACCAGTGCCCACAGCCGCTGCATCGACTGCACGATCGGCACCAGCAGCGGCCCGCGCACGCGGACCGCGAAGTCGACGCGCGGTGGCTTGTGGCCTGGCGTGTTCATGTCGTCGATCAGGTTGATGCCGCCGACGAATGCAACCTCGCCATCCACGTGCACCAGTTTGCGGTGCATCCGGCGCAACCGGTGCGACCGGAATTGCCAGGGCGCAACCTCCGGCCGATACTTCATCAGGAGCACGCCACCATCGCGCAACGTCTGCTCCAGAGTGTTGGTCAGGTAGTGCTTGGCGCCCCAGCCATCGACCAGCACGCGCACCTCGACGCCACGCTCCGCCGCGCGGACCAGCGCTGCCGCCACCATCCTGCCGACGGCGTCGTCGGCAAAGATATAGGTCTCGAGCCAGACCTCCTGCTGCGCGGCGGCAATCGCCTCGCACAGCGCAGGAAAGAACTCGCCGCCGCTGCGCAGCAGGTCGATGGCATTGCCGGGCGTGAACCGGTTCATCGGGCGGGGAGCACGATTGCCGCGCGTCAACGAGCCTTGCGCGGAACCTCGAAGGTGGCCGCGAGAGCCGCGTGGTCGGACATCCTGCCCGCCGGGAACGCGTAATGCACGCGCGCATCGACCGCAGTGAGACCGCGCGCATAGATGCGGTCGAGGCGGAACACGGGCATCACGGACGGGAACGTGCGTGCCGGGCGGCCCTTCACCGCTTCGAAGACCTCGTACACACCAAGCTCGTCGGTCAGCGTGCGGTCGGCCTTGCGGCGCCAGTCGTTGAAGTCGCCGGCGATGATCATCGGGGCGTCGCGCGGCACCGTGGCGGCGATGCGGTCGACCAGCGCGCGGATCTGCCAGGCCCGGCCCCGCTCGAAGAGGCCGAGGTGCACGTTGAGGCAATGCAGCACCGGCGCGTTCTCGGCGAGCTTGATCTCGCAGTGCAGGATGCCGCGGCTTTCGAACGCATGGGCCGAGATGTCGGCATTTTCCTGCGCAACGATCGGATACCGCGACAGCATCGCATTGCCATGGTGGCCATCCCGGTAGACGGCGTTGCGGCCATAGGCCACCTCGCGCCACATCGTGTCGGCGATGAATTCGTGCTGCGGCTTGCCGGGCCAGTCGTGGTAGCGGCCGGCGTGATGGTGGTGCACGCCCTGCACCTCCTGCAGGAACAGCAGATCGGCGGAGAGCCCGTGCAGCTTTTCCTTCAGCTCATGGATCACCATGCGGCGCGTGAGGTGGGAAAAGCCCTTGTGGATGTTGTAGGTGGCGACGCTGAATTTCATTGGAACTTGCGGAGGCGGCGTCTTCCGACGCGCAATCACGGAGTGTAGCGGTAAACGGACCCGGGGCCGGGTTGAGCCCGTCCCCGGGGTTTCAGCGTTTCTCGGCCAGCAGTAGTTTCTTCGCGGCGGCGAGCTCCGCGCGCTTGGCCGCATCCACCTTGGGATAATGCAGGTCGAGCGAGGCCAGGCCATCGACGATGGCAGCGGCAACGATGGTGCGCGTGTACCACTTGTTGTCGGCGGGAATCACGTACCACGGCGCGTGGGGCGCTGCGGTCTCGCGGATCAGCTTCTGGTAGGCGTCCATGTAATCGTCCCAGTAGCCGCGCTCCTTGACATCGCCGGCCGAGAACTTCCAGTTCTTCTCGGGTTGGTCGATGCGCTCGAGGAAGCGCTTCTTCTGCTCGACGCGCGAGACGTTGAGGAAGAACTTGAGGACCAGCGTGCCGCTGCGTGCCAGATGCTTTTCGATGGCGCGGATGCTGTGGTAGCGCTCTTCCCAGATCTTGCGGTGGATCATCTGTGGAGGAAGCTTCTCGGAGTCGAGGATCGACGGGTGCACCTTCACTACGAGCACTTCCTCGTAGTAGCTGCGGTTGAAGACGCCGATGCGGCCGCGCTCGGGCATCACGCGGGCGCAGCGCCACAGCCAGTCGTGGTCCAGCTCCTCTTCCGACGGCGCCTTGAACGAGTAGACCTGGCAGCCCTGCGGATTGATCCCCGACATCACATGCTTGATCACGCCGTCCTTGCCCGCGGCGTCCATCGCCTGGAAGATCAGCAACACCGACCAGCGGTCCTGCGCATAGAGCATGTCCTGCAGCTGCGACAACGCCTCCTTGCCCACGGCCAGCGCCTCCTGCGCCATCGGCTTGTCCTCGTCCTTGAGGGTGCCCGTATCCTCCGGATGAAAATCCTTCAGGCGGAACTTCTGGCCGCGGGTG
>JANNNM010000912.1:0-1668 GCA_031398535.1 Betaproteobacteria bacterium
CCGTCCGAATGATTTCGTGCTGAAGTCGAAGTTCGGCGTCGGCGTCGATTGGCCGCTCAGCTACGACGACCTCGAGCCCTGGTACGGCGAGGCCGAGCGCGAGATCGGCGTATGCGGGCCCCCCGAGTACGACTGGGGTTCGCCGCGGTCGTCGCCGTATCCGATGCCGCCCATTGCCGCCACCTATCTCGATACGGTGATCGGGTCCGCATGCGGCAAGGTGGGGTTGTCGATCGCGCGGTTTCCGCATGGCCGCAACTCGGTGGGCCGCGATGGCCGACCGCCGTGCTGCGGCAATGCGTCGTGCGTGCCGATCTGCCCGATCGGCGCCAAGTACGATGCGTCGGTGCATGTGGCGAAGGCCGAAGCCGCGGGCGTGCGCGTGGAGCCGCTCGCGATTGCGCATGAAGTCGTCGTCGGCGCGGAACAGAAGGTCACGGCCATCCGCTTCCTGCGCCCTGATGGCAGCGTGCACGAGGCGCGCGGCAAGATCTTCGTCATCGCCGCGCATGCGATCGAGACGCCGAAGCTGCTGCTGAGGTCGCGGAAGCCGGGCAGCACCGAAACGGTGGCCAACAGCAGCGACCAGGTCGGCCGCAACCTGCTGACGCAGCTCGATGCCGGCATGCTGGGCCTGACGCGCGAGAAGATCTATCCGTATCGCGGTCCGGTGGAAACGTCCGGCATCCGCGAACTGCGCGACGGCGACTTCCGCGGCACCTATGGCGCCTCGGGCACATCGCCGTCGAACGAAGGCTGGGTGCGCGCGTTGGGGCCGATGCGGCTGGCCGAGCAGTACCTGGCGCAAGGGCTGCGCGGTGCTGCGCTGGCCGCCGCCATCAGTGACCACATGGCGCGCGAACTGGCGATGGGGCCGTCGGTGGAAGTGCTGGCAGATCCCGAGAACCGCGTCACGCTGGCGCGCGACCTGCTCGACCCGCTGGGGCTGCCGCGGCCGCGCATCGCGTTTCGCTGGGGGACCTACGAGCAGGCCGGCATGAAGGTCGCGATGGACTATGTGCTCGGCATCATGAACGCGCTGGGCGCGACGCAAACGCGGCGGCTCGGCCCCGAGACCGACAGCGCCGTAATGGGCGGCACCTGCCGGATGGGCAATGATCCGAAGACCTCCGTCGTGGACCGCAACCTGCGAACGCACGATCACCCCAACCTCTACATCGTGGGCTCGTCGACGTTCCCCACCATCACCGCGTCGCCGCCGACGCTCACCATCGCGGCCTTCGCGTTGCGGGCGGCCCTGCGCATCCGCACGGAGCTGCAGTCAACCTGACGTCGCGCGGGGCGGGCGACGCGCAGGGGTTCATCACTTCCGGTGATAGCGATGGACGCCGGGGTTCTGACCGGCGCTTCTTGCGCGCACTATAATCGCAGCATGGTTGCCGTGCTGCATTCGTCCGCGCCGTCCGTCTCACCGCTGGCCGTGGCCGGGTGGCTCGACTCGATCGCGGCCGACTATTCCCCCGAGGAGCGTGCGTCGTTCGCGACGGCGATCGAGTATGCGCGCGCCCATGCCGCAGGCGCGGCCATGGCCGACGGCGAACCGGCGCTCGACCGCGCGCTGGGCACCGCCACCATCCTCGCCGGATTGAAACTCGACGCCGACTCGATCCGCAGCGCGCTGCTGCTGCCGCTGCCGGTGGCCGGCAC
>JANNNM010000012.1:0-3453 GCA_031398535.1 Betaproteobacteria bacterium
AGCAGGTTCTGCCGCTTCTTCGGCAGCAGCGCCAGCACGCGCTTCACGTCGGGGATGAAGCCCATGTCGAGCATGCGGTCGGCTTCATCGAGCACGAAGCATTCGATGTGCGAGAAGTTGACGTTGCCCTGGCCCTGATGATCGAGCAGGCGGCCGGGGGTGGCGACGAGGATGTCGACGCCACGCTTCAATTGCGTGGTCTGCGGGCCGAAGCCCACGCCGCCGAACAGCACCATCGACGTGAGTTTCAGGTGCTTGCCGTACAGGCGAATGGATTCCTCCACCTGCGCGGCGAGTTCGCGCGTGGGCGTGAGGATCAGCGCGCGCAGGGGCTTGCGCACCTGCTGTGCATACGGCGAGGGCCGCGTGGACAGCCGCTGCAGCATCGGCAACACGAAGCCGGCGGTCTTGCCCGTGCCGGTTTGGGCGCCGGCGAGGAGGTCAACCCCTTCGAGCACGGCCGGGATGGCCTGCGCCTGGATGGGAGTGGGGACGGTATAGCCTTGATCGGCGACCGCGCGCAGCAGCGCTTCGGAGAGCCCGAGTTCGGAAAAATTCATGATGACTTTCGTTCTGGTTGCTCGGCCATCCGCCCAAACAGGGGGCGGCCAGTCACAGCCAAACGGGAGGTACTGCTGAGGTCGGATTCGACTGCGGCAAGGGGACTGGAACAAACGCCGCGAAAGTCATTATACCGCAAATGGATCCCGCTCCGGCGAGTCGCCTATACTTGCAGATTGTCCGTTCGCTCGATCGAAGGTCCCGCGTGAAAATCCCTGAAATGAAGATGGCTGAGAATTCGCTGTTCGCGGTCCTGCTGCGCTCGGACTGGTGGATCAGCGTGGCCATTGCCGGTGCTGTCGTCGCCGGCGCGATGATGCTGCTGCCTGAGGCTTACAAGTACTATGGCATTCCGATGGGACTGCCTTTCATGGGCATTGCCGGCATGTCGCTGTGGAAGCAGTTGCAGCGGCCTTCGGCGTCGCGGGTGGACAAGACGCTCGAGACGGTGCGCGCGATGAACTGGCCCGATTTCGCGGCGTTGGTCGAGGACGGCTACCGCAGCAATGGCTACGAAGTCCGGCGCATCCAGAATGCGGCCGCGGATTTCGAGGTGAAGAAGGACATGCGCACATCGCTCGTCAGCGGCAAGCGCTGGAAGGTTGCACGCACCGGCATCGAACCCATGCGCGAACTGCTGGCGGCCAAGGAAGCCAGCGACGCGCACGCGTGCATCTACATCGCCATCGGCGAAGTCTCGGACAACGCGCGCATGTTCGCGGCGAAGGAGCGCATCCAGCTGGTCGGCGGTCCCGAGCTCGCGTTGCTGCTGCCGAAGATCCATCGCGCCGCCCGCGCCACGGCCTGAAGTCGCGCATCGGCGACGCGCATGGCCATGAAGGTGGCACGCATGGGAATCTGGATCGTGGGCGGGCTGGCGCTGCTGCTGGCCGGTCCGCTGTGGAAGCTGGCGCAGGCGCGCACCGGTCCCGCCACGGACTGGCGCACCGCCACGCACCGCGCCGCCGGACTCGCGCCCGATCCCGCCGCGCACCCGGAGGCCGTCGTGCAGGTCTATGCGGGACGCACGTACGGCTGGCGCGGCGCGTTTGCCGATCACACGTGGATGGCCGTCAAGCCGGCCGGGGCCGACCGCTACACACGCCACGAAGTCATCGGCTGGTATGGCGGCGGGGGGCGCTCAGTGGTGTCCGAATCGAGCCAGCGCGCGCCGGACAGCGAATGGTTCGGCTCGCCGCCGCGATTGATCCGCGACCTGCGCGGCCCGGACGCCGCGGCGGTGATCGCCATGCTGCCGCAGGCGGTGGCGTCGTATCCGTACCCGACGACCTACCGCGCCTGGCCCGGCCCCAACAGCAACACCTTCGTCGCGCATCTTGGGCGCGAGATCCCGGCGCTGCGTCTGGCCCTGCCGCCGACGGCGGTCGGCAAGGACTACGTGTCGCTCGGACAAAGCGTGGGCCGCACCTCCAGCCACACCGGCGTGCAGGTCTCGCTGTACGGCCTGCTGGGCGTGCAGGCAGGCCTCGAGGAGGGCATCGAGGTCAACATCCTCGGCCTCGTCACCGGCGTCGACCTCCGCCAGCCCGCACTGAAGCTGCCAGGATTCGGGCGCGTCCCCGGCTGAATCTGCCCGGCCCCGCGGGCGCATCCAACCGCACCCCACCGTGTTTCCACCTGCCAGGTTCGCCATGCAACTCGAGATCCGCGGTCTATCCAAGCGCTACGCCAACGGCGTGCAGGCGCTGCACAACGTGTCGCTGTCGGTTCCACCCGGCATGTTCGGCCTGCTCGGTCCCAATGGCGCCGGCAAGTCGACGCTGATGCGCACGCTGGCCACGTTGCAGAGTGCCGACGCCGGCACGGCGACGCTGGGCGACATCGACATCCTGCGCGAGCCCGACCGGGTGCGCGCGCTGCTGGGCTACCTGCCGCAGGATTTCGGCGTGTATCCCAAGGTGTCGGCGCTCGATCTCCTCGACCACCTCGCGCGGCTGAAGGGCCTGGTCAACGCGAAGAACCGCCGCGAGACGGTGGATGCGCTGCTGCAGCGGGTCAACCTCTTCGACGTGCGCAAGCAGAAGCTGGGCGGATTCTCGGGCGGCATGCGCCAGCGCTTCGGCATCGCGCAGGCGCTGCTCGGCAACCCGAAGCTCGTGATCGTCGACGAACCGACGGCGGGTCTCGACCCGGAGGAGCGCGTGCGGTTCCACAACCTGCTGGCCGACATCGCCGCTGATGTGGTCGTGATCCTGTCCACGCACATTGTCAGCGACGTCGCGGACCTCTGCGCCAACCTGGCCGTCATCAACCGCGGCACGCTGCTGTTGACGGGCGAGCCAGGCGCATTGGTGGCCGGCATCCACGACCGCATCTGGCGCAAGGTGGTCACCAAGGCGGAAGCGGAAGCGCTGAAGACGCAGGTGCAGCTCGTGTCCACGCGACTGCAGGGCGGGCGTACCGTCGTACGTGCCCATGGCATCGGGATGCCCGCCGCCGGGTTTGACCCGGTGGAGGCCGACCTTGAGGACGTGTACTTCTGCACGATCGCAGGCTACCTCGGCGCGCCGCTGGCGCAGGCAGCGTAGCGCATGACGATGTTCGCCATCGCCTGGTTCGACTTCAGCCGCCGACTGCGGATGGTGTCGACGTACGTGTACTTCGTGCTGTACGCCGCGCTGGCCGGCATCTGGATGGCGGCGGCGGGCGGCGCCTTCTCCGGCGCGATGGTCAGCTTCGGCGGCGAAAAGATCCTGATCAACGGCACCTATGCGCTGGCCATCGGCATCACGGTGCTGGGCTTCACCGGCGTGATGGTCATGGGGTCCGTGGCGGGGCGCGCCGTGCAGCAGGATTTCGAATACGGCACCTACCACTTCTTCTACTCCGCGCCGATCGCGAAGCGCGACTACTTCTTCGGTCGCCTGATCG
>JANNNM010000035.1:0-2697 GCA_031398535.1 Betaproteobacteria bacterium
GACTGCGCGGCGGTGATGATGTGGCCGGCCACCAGGACTGGATCGATCGCCGCATGCGGATGCGCGCCGTGCCCGCCCTTGCCATCGATCGTGATCTCGATGCGATCCGCGGCGGCCATCGCAGGGCCGGGCGTGATGCCGATGCGTCCGGGCGGCAACCCCGGCCAGTTGTGCAAGGCATAGACCTGCTCCGCGGGAAAGCGCACGAAGAGGCCATCCTCGATCATCGCCTGCGCGCCCGCAAAGCCCTCCTCCCCGGGCTGGAACATGAGGTAGGCGGTGCCGTCGAAGTTGCGCGTCTCCTGCAGGTAGCGTGCCGCGGCCAGCAGCATCGTCGTGTGCCCGTCGTGGCCGCAGCCGTGCATCATCCCGTCGTGCCGCGACTTGTGCGCGAACTCGTTCTCCTCCTGCATCGGCAGCGCATCCATGTCGGCGCGCAACCCCACGCTGCGGCCGCTGCCCTGCTGCCGGCCGTGGATGACCGCCACGACGCCGGTGCGCCCGATGCCGGCATGGTGCTCGATGCCCAGCGCCAGCAGCCGTTCGGTGACCACCTGCGCAGTGCGGTGTTCCTCGAAGCCGATCTCGGGATGGGCATGCAGGTCGCGGCGGATGGCCGTGAATTCGTCATGCCAGCGGGCGATGTACTCGGGTGGTTTCATCGAAGGTCGAATGGGGGTGATGAGGTCAGTGGCCGGCGCCGGCACCGGCGTCAATGCGCAGGCGCGGATCCACCGTGTAGTAAAGCAGGTCGACGACGAGGTTGATGATCACGAAGACGAGCGCGATGAAGCACAGGTACGCGGCCATCACCGGGATGTCGGCGAAGTAGACCGCCTGGATGAAGAGCAGGCCCATGCCGGGCCACTGGAACACCGTCTCCGTGACCAGCGCGAACGCAATGATGGCGCCCAGCTGCAAGCCGATGATCGTGATCACGGGGACGAGCGTGTTCTTCAGCGCATGGCCGAAGTGGATCGCGCGGTCGCTCAAGCCGCGGGCGCGCGCGAACTTGACATAGTCGGTGCGTAGCACCTCCAGCATCTCGGAGCGCACGAGGCGCATGATCAGCGTCATCTGGAAGAACGACAGCGTAATCGCGGGCAGGATCAGCGCCTTCCAGCCGCTGGCGGTCAGGAAGCCGGTGGTCCACCAGCCCAGTGCCACCGTGTCGCCGCGGCCGAAGGACGGCAGCCATCCCAGCTGCACGGCAAACACCAGGATCAGCAGGATGCCGATCAGGAACACCGGCAGGCTGACCCCGATGAGCGACACCGCCAGCAGGATCTGCGCGGAGATGCTGTTTCGTCGCAGCGCCGTATAGACGCCCGCCGGAATGCCGATGGCCACGGCCAGGAACGCCGCAGCCAGCGAGAGTTCGAGCGTGGCGGGCAGGCGTTCGCGGATCAGCACCGACACGGGCCGGCCCTGGCGCAGCGACAACCCGAATTCGCCGCGCACGGCGTTGTCGACGAAGCGCGCGAACTGCACGTAGAACGGGCGGTCGAGGCCCAGGTCCTTGCGCAGCTGGACCCGCTCCTCGGTGGTGGCCTGCTGCCCGAGCATGGCCGACACCGGGTCGCCAGTGAAGTTGAAGAGTCCGAAGGCGATCAGCGCCACGACCAGCAGCACGGCTGCGGATTGCAGCAGCCGGCGAAAGATGAAGGCAAGCATCGCGGTTCGGTCAGCGCTTGGACGGCGGCAGCGGTACGGGCGTCATGCGCGCATTCTCGCCGCCCGGGTCGCATAGAGGCAAATGCCGGCGGCCACGGAGACATTGAGGCTCTCCACGGTGCCGGTCAGGGGGATGCCCACGATCCGGTCGCACGATTCGCGCGTCAGGCGGCGCAGGCCCGGTCCTTCCGCCCCCAGCACCCATGCCATCGGGCCGCGGAGGTCGGCCGTGATGAGGCTTTCTCCACCGGCATCCGCGCCGACCAGCCACACCTCGCGCTCCTTCAGTTCGCGCATCGTCCGGGCGAGATTGGTGACGGCGATCACCGGGACCGTGTCCGCGGCGCCGCTGGCCGTCTTCATCACGGTAGCCGTGACGCCGACCGCGCGGTCCTTCGGCACGATCACCGCCTGTGCCCCGAAAGCATCGGCGCTGCGCAGGCACGCGCCAAGGTTGTGCGGATCGGTGACGCCATCGAGGATCAGCAGGAACGGGGCCTCGACCGGATCGTCCAGCACGTCGTCGAGCGTGACGTGCGGCAGCGCATGGTCGACGATGGCCACCACGCCCTGGTGCGGCCCCGGGCCGCACAGGGCCGTCAGGCGCCCGGCATCGGTGAGGTGCACGGCCACGTCGGCCGCCTTCGCGCGCGCGGCGATGTCGCGGGTGCGGCCATCGTCGCGTCCCGACTGCAGATAGAGGGCGTGGACCGATTCGGGCCGCTGCCGGAGGCGCGCGGTGACCGCATGAAAACCGAAGATGGGACGGGTATCTGCCAAGGGCGCTGCACGAAGCCGGTTGAAGCGAAGCCGTGCTAGTGTACCCGCGCCACGCCCTCCCGCCACCATGAAGCGGTGCCGTGCCGGGATGCCTGTCACGGCACCGCGACGGGAACGAGACGCCCCTTGCGTGTCTGACCGGACCAGGCATTTCCCCACGCAGATTCCGGCTGCCACGCCGCTCCGGTGAGGGCCACCACCAGAACAGGTTTTGCCGTGGACTCGGAAAACTGGATCCCTGAC
>JANNNM010000070.1:0-1830 GCA_031398535.1 Betaproteobacteria bacterium
GGGTCGAAGAGATCGCGATGGAGTTTCCAATGCCGCCACTCACTTCCGATCTATTCGACCCTGACCCCTTTGTTTAACTGACCCTGACCCCTTTTACTTCGGCGCCATCCGGATCGCGCCGTCCAGCCGGATCACCTCGCCGTTCAGCATCGGGTTGCGGATGATCTCCGCGACCAACGACGCGAACTCGGGCGCTTCGCCCAGGCGCGAGGGAAACGGCACCATCTTGCCGAGCGCCTGCTGCACGTCCTCCGGCAGGCTGTCCATCATCGGCGTGCGGAAGATGCCGGGCGCGATCGTCATCACGCGGATGCCGAAGCGCGCCAGCTCGCGCGCAATGGGCAGCGTCATCGCGACGATGCCGCCTTTGGACGCCGCATAGGCCGCCTGCCCGATCTGTCCGTCGAAGGCTGCCACCGACGCGGTGTTGACGATCACGCCGCGCTCGCCACCGGCGTTGGGCGTGCCGGTGCTCATCGCGTGCGCTGCCACGCGGATCATGTTGAACGTACCGACCAGGTTGATCGAGATTGCTCGTGCAAACCCGGGCAGCGCGTGCGGACCTTCCTTGCCCACGACCTTCTCGCCGTGCACGATGCCCGCACAATTGACGAGACCCGCAAGCCCGCCGAACGTCTGCACCGCCGCCGCGACGGCCTCCACCGCGCTCGCTTCGTCCGCGACATCGGTACGCACGTAGCGTGCGCCCGACCCCAGTTCTGCCGCGATGGCCGCGCCCTCCTCGTTCTTGAGATCGGCAATCACGACCCGCGCGCCGCCTTGCACCAGCATCCGCGCCGTGGCCGCGCCCAGTCCGGACGCCCCGCCGGTCACGATGAATGCACTGCCCTGCAAATCCATGCTGCCTCCGTGAACGCGCCGCGCGAACGCTTGCGCTATTTTTCCCCGCCCTTGACCACCGTCATCGCCGTGGCGATGAGCCCGGCCATGTCTGCCATGTTCGACGGCACGATCAGCGTGTTGTTGGTCCGTGCCAGCAGGCCGAACGCATTGATGTAATGCTCCGCCACCTTGAGGTTGACGGCCTGCAGGCCGCCCGGTGCCTGAATGGCCTCGGCGATCTGCCGGATGGCCTGGGCATTCGCCTCGGCGTTCAGCAGCGTGGCCTGCGCCTCGCCCTGGGCATTGTTGATCTCGGCCTGCTTCTCGCCTTCGGATTTGGCGATGGCCGCCTCACGCGCCCCGAGCGCCACGTTGATCTGTTCCTGGCGTCGGCCCTCGGACGTCGCGATCACGGCACGCTTTTCGCGTTCGGCCGTGATCTGCGCCTGCATGGAATGCAGGATCGCGGCGGGCGGGGTCAGGTCCTTGATCTCGTAGCGCAGCACCTTGACGCCCCAGCTTCGCGCCGCCGCATCGAGCGCCGCGACGACCTGCGTGTTGATCTGGTCGCGCTCCTCGAAGGTCTTGTCGAGTTCCATGCGCCCGATGATGCTGCGCAGTGTCGTCTGTGCCAGCTGAGTGATGGCCAGCACGTAATTCGACGAGCCATACGAGGCGAGCTTGGGGTCGGTCACCTGAAAATACAGGATGCCGTCGACCTGCAACTGCGTGTTGTCGCGCGTGATGCAGACCTGGCTCGGCACGTCGAGCGGAATCTCGCGCAGGTCGTGCCGGTAGGCCACGCGATCGACGAACGGAATGACGAAGTTGAGCCCTGGTTCCAGCACCGCGTGGAACCGTCCCATCCGTTCGACGATCATGGCCCGCTGCTGGGGCACCACGCGCACGGCCTTGATCACGACGATCAGGGCGACGACGAAGAACGCAAACGTGACGATCGACGAACCAACCCACATGGCAAGGTCT
>JANNNM010000101.1:0-2083 GCA_031398535.1 Betaproteobacteria bacterium
CCCCAACCGCCCGGCCCAGCACCATCGGCAGCGTGAACGAACATGCGATGCCATGCGGCAGGCCGTGGTTCAGCGTCATGTCGTAGGAAATCGAGTGCGCCAGCGCCGTCTTGGTGTTGGAGAACGCGAGACCCGCCTTCAGCGCCGCCAGGGACATCCGCGAACGCAGGTCCGGGTTCTTCAAGTCCTTCATCAGCAGCGGCAGCGTGGCCAGCACGTCGCGCGCGGCCGCGATGGCCTGCGTGTCGGAAACGGGATTGGCGTTGATGTTCCAGATCGACTCCAGCGCGTGCGACAGCGCATCGAGTCCGGCCGCCAGCGTCGGGCCCGCGGGCAACGACAGCGTGAGCTCGGGATCGATCACCGCGGCCTCGGGCCACGTTTCCTTCAGATGCAGCGAGTACTTCTTCTGCGCGCCCGGCGTGCGGTCCCACACGGTGGCCCAGGGCGTCACTTCGCTGCCCGTGCCCGCGGTGGTGGGCACCGTGATCAGCGGCTTCACGCGCGTGGGCGGGAACGGCTTGCCGGTGGCCAGCAATGCGACCAGTTCGGCGAACCTGCCGCTGGGCGTGCCCACCATCAGGGCCTTGGCCGTGTCGAGCGCGCTGCCGCCCCCGACGGCCAGCACCAGTTCGGCGTCCGCGTACTGCGTCCAGAAGCGCTCGTACATGCCGGTGAGGCTGGCCACATCCGGGTTGGGCACCGTGTCGGGTTCGATCGCGACGAGGCTTCCGCCGAGCAGGTCCTGGATGCGCTTGGTCAGGCCGAATCCTGCCGCTTCGGGAAACGTGACCAGCACGGTCCTGCGACCGGCTACCAGCGCCGGCAATCGGGACAGCGATCCGGCGCCGAACGTGATGGCGACCGGGTTGTGATAGTTCGTGATCATGATGGGACCTGCAAGGAAAGAGGAAGATTCAGGCGATGGCCTTGGCAATGCGCGTACGCAGCCACGCCGAGACCAGTTCGGAAATGATCACCACGATGATGATCGACAGCAGGATGGCCGCCACGTCCTTCGACGCCACACGCTGCACGCTCTCGCGCAGGTACCAGCCCATGCCGCCGGCGCCGAAGAAGCCGACCACCGTGGCGGCGCGGAACACCACGTCCCACGTATAGATCGAGATCCCGGTCCACGCCACCCGTACCTGCGGCAGCACCGCGTACACGAACGTCTGCAGGTTGGTGGCACCGGTGGCGCGGATGGCTTCCACCTGCCCCGGCTTGATGGCTTCGATGGCCTCGGAGAAGAGCTTGCCGGAAAAGCCGATGCAGAAGAGCGTCAGCGCCAGCGCGCCCGGCAGCATACCGAAGCCGAGGATGGTCACCAGCAGGATCGTCCAGATCATCTCGTGCACCGAGCGGCACGCCATGATGATGAGGCGCGCGACCGGGTACACGAAGCGTCGCGACGGCGTCATGTTGTACGACGCGAACCACGCGAGCGGGATCGAGATCAGGATGCCGAGCACGGTGGCGAGGTACGACATCTGCAGCGTTTCCACCACCGAATGCCAGTATTCGGCATTCATGATGTGATGGACGTTCGGCGGGAAGTAGCGCCGCCCCAGCATCTCGCCCATGCGGCCCAGCATGCCGGGCAGCCGCTCGAGCGGGATGTTGAGGTAGTCGAGCGCGTACGCGATGAAGGCCAGCGCACCCAGCACCGCGCCGTACTTGTAAAGGCTTTGCGGGTAGCGGAAGCGGCTCCACGTCAGCGGCACGCGGCCCGGCGCCAGCGCGACGCCGGCGGACGGCCCCATGCCGAGGTCAGATGACAGCTTTGCGGGCATAGTAGGACACCACTTCGCCGAACACGATGAGAGCAAGGATCGCGAGGATCACGACCGCGATGCCGCCGTTGTTGGACATCGCCATCTGCCGGAAGAGCACCAGGCCCAATCCGCCTGCGCCGACCAGGCCGAGGATGGTGGACCGGCGGATGTTGATGTCCCACTCGAAGATCATGTTGCCGACGAACACGGGGATGATCTGCGGCAGGATCGCGAACCACAGGATCTGGAACTTGGTGCCGCCCGCGGCGCGGATGGCCTCGAGCGGCTTCGGGTCCACGTCCTCG
>JANNNM010000121.1:0-1776 GCA_031398535.1 Betaproteobacteria bacterium
GTCGATGATGCGGCGCACTTCGCCGTCGACCTTCTGCATGGTCGACTCGCTGATGTTCGTGGTCTTGGTGATCGAGCGGCCCAGGAACACCTCGCCCTCGTTCTCGGCGTACACCATCGGGCCCAGCGCGTCGGACATGCCGTAGCGCGTGACCATGTTGCGGGCGATTTCCGTCGCGCGCTCGAAGTCGTTGCTGGCACCCGTGGTCATCTGGTTCATGAACACTTCCTCGGCGATGCGGCCACCGAAGAGCACCGAGATCATGTTCAGCATGTGATTGCGGTCCATGCTGTAGCGATCCTGCTCGGGCAACTGCATCGTGACGCCCAGCGCGCGGCCGCGCGGGATGATCGTGACCTTGTGCACCGGATCGGTCTTGGGCAGCAGCGTGGCCACGATGGCATGACCGGACTCGTGGTACGCCGTGTTGCGGCGTTCCTCTTCCGGCATCACGATCGAGCGGCGTTCCGCGCCCATGATGATCTTGTCCTTGGCACGCTCGAAGTCGTGCATGTCGACCAGGCGCTTGGTGGAGCGCGCAGCGAACAGCGCCGCCTCGTTCACCAGGTTGGCGAGATCGGCACCCGACATGCCGGGCGTGCCACGGGCGATGACATCGGCCTTGACGTCAGGCGCCATCGGCACCTTGCGCATGTGCACCAGCAGGATCTGCTCGCGGCCGCGGATATCCGGCAGCGGCACGACCACCTGCCGGTCGAAACGGCCCGGACGCATCAGCGCGGGGTCCAGCACGTCCGGACGGTTGGTGGCCGCGATGACGATGACGCCTGCGTTGCCTTCAAAGCCGTCCATCTCGACCAGCAACTGGTTGAGGGTTTGTTCGCGCTCGTCGTTGCCGCCGCCGAGGCCGGCACCACGCTGGCGGCCGACTGCGTCGATTTCATCGATGAACACGATGCAGGGTGCCTTCTTCTTCGCCTGCTCGAACATGTCGCGCACGCGCGCCGCGCCCACGCCGACGAACATCTCGACGAAGTCGGAGCCGGAGATCGAGAAGAACGGCACCTTGGCCTCGCCGGCAATGGCCTTGGCGAGCAGCGTCTTGCCGGTACCCGGCGAGCCGACCATCAGCACGCCGCGCGGAATGCGTCCGCCCAGCTTCTGGAACTTGGAAGGGTCGCGCAGGAACTCGACCAGCTCCGCCACTTCTTCCTTGGCCTCGTCGCAACCGGCGACGTCCGCGAAGGTGATGGTGTTGTTGGCTTCGTCCAGCATCCGCGCCTTGCTCTTGCCGAACGAGAACGCACCCCCCCTGCCGCCGCCCTGCATCTGGCGCATGAAGAAGATCCAGACGCCGATCAGCAGCAGCATCGGGAACCACGAGATGAAGATCTGCGCGAGGAAGCTCTGTTCTTCCTCCGGCTTGGCCTCGACCTTGACGCCGTACTTCACCAGGTCGCCCACCATCCAGATGTCACCGGGGCTGTATGTGGTGAAGCGCTTGCTGTCGCTGCTGGTCCACTTGATCGTGCGGCCTTCCACCGTGGCGGACGTCACCTTGCCGCCCTTGGCGGAATCCATGAACTCGGAATAGGGGACGGAGTCGCGCGTGGCCTGGCGCGAGTCGAATTGCTTGACGACGGTAAGCACCACGAGCCCGATCACGAGCCAGATGCCGATGTTCTTGAGCAGATTATTCAAGCCATACTCCTTGAGGCCCCGCGGCGAAACGACTTCGCGCGAAGGCCGTGCCTCCAGACCCTGCCAACACGTTCGTTCGACAAGGGGATGGTAATTCTAGCCGCGAACTCTCGG
>JANNNM010000134.1:0-5783 GCA_031398535.1 Betaproteobacteria bacterium
CGTGACGCGCAGCTTTTCCACGTTGGTGACGACGATGAAGTCGCCCGTGTCCATGTGCGGCGTGTAGATGGGCTTGTGCTTGCCGCGCAGGCGCAACGCGATCTGGCTGGCAAGGCGGCCCAGGACCTGGTCGGTGCCGTCAACGACGAACCATTCCCGGGTGATGTCGGTGGGCTTGGCGGAGAAGGTCTTCATGGTGCGGTTCTCGATTGATGTGCGGCCGGGCCATGCCCGGCGGCGGGATGTTTGGTCAGCAAAGTCCGCTATCGTACTATTTATGGACGCTTTTCGTCAAGCCAACGGGCAGCTGAGGGCGGCTTCAGGATAAAAAAAGGCGCGATCCGGAGACCGCGCCTTGAAGATTCCACCATAGGAGGAGAATGGAGGAATTGCGTCTGCGGTGCCGAAGGAGGAGTACGGCGAGGCCGCAGACGCAAGAATATTGGCATATTGCAATGCACAATTCAAGCGGTATTGTGCAAAGCAACATGGACAGTGTTTGCATGATTTTATGACCGGATTCAAGTGTGAGTGCACACTAACAACGAGCCCCGCGGCGCACAACGAAAGGCTTCGTCAGATGCAAACCCGAATCAAGTGGATCGAAGGCGTCACGTTTTCCGGCGAATCCGGTTCCGGCCACGCGGTGGTGCTGGACGGAGCCCCGGAATACGGGGGCCGCAACCTCGGCATGCGGCCGATGGAGATGCTGCTGACCGGCATGGCGGCCTGTACGGCCTTCGACGTGGTGCTGATCCTGAAGAAGGGGCGCGCGCGCCTGGCGGATTGTGTCGTCACGGCCGCGGCGGAGCGGGCGCCGGACGATCCCAAGGTGTTCACGAAGATCCACCTCGTCTATACGGTGGCCGGGCGGGGACTCGACCCGAAGCAGGTGGAGCGCGCGGTGACGCTGTCGAAGGAAAAGTACTGCTCGGCCACGATCATGCTGGCCAAAACGGCCGAGGTGACCTACGAGATCGTCATGGTGGACGGCGATCGGGTGCCGCTGCCGGCACCGTGAAGCCGCGCACGCCCACCTCGACGGACGCGCGGATCACGCGCCCGTCGGTGTCGGCGAAGTGCAGCGTCACCGGCACGCGGTCCCCGTTGCCCAGGTCGCGGTTGAGGCCGACGAGGCGCAGGTGGCTGCCCCTGAAGGCCAGCCGCGTGGGCGTGCCCGGCGTCACCGGCATCGTGGTCACCACCACTTCGTCGGCGGCGCTGCCGCCCGGCGCCACGCGGACGATCTCGATCGCGCGGGCGTCGGGTGTCGTGGCTTGCGTCAGCGTCAGCGGCATGTCGCTGGCGATGTCGACGTAAGCGCGGGCGCTGTCCTGTCCCGCGCGCGCCGGCCGCATCCACGCACTGGTCAGCGTGATCGACGCCATCTGCGCGCCGGCGGGCCATGCGGCGACCAGCATGACCACGGCCAGCCAGCGCCCGGCAACGTGCTGCCAGGCGCGGCGAGGGTGTTGCGCGGACATCAGCTTTCGTTGAGCAGGCGAATCAGGCTCGACGTGTCGGCGCGGCCTTCGCCGCGGCGCTGCAGCTGCGCGTAGAACTGGTCGACGATGGCGGTGACCGGCAGCGCGGCGCCGTTGGCGCGGGCTTCGGCGAGGCAGATCGCGAGATCCTTGCGCATCCAGTCGACGGCGAAGCCGAAGTCGAACTTGCCGGCGATCATCGTCTTGCCGCGGTTCTCCATCTGCCACGACTGCGCGGCGCCCTTCGAGATGACGTCGATCACGCGTTCCGGGTCGAGGCCTGCGCGCATCGCGAAGTTGATGCCCTCGGACAGGCCTTCCACGAGGCCCGCGATGCAGATCTGGTTGACCATCTTCGTCAGCTGGCCGGCGCCCGCAGGCCCCATCAGCGTGACGGCGCGCGCGTAATGCGCCAGCACCGGTTCGGCGCGCGCAAACGTGGACGCATCGCCGCCCACCATGATCGTCAGCTTGCCGTTTTCCGCACCCGCCTGGCCGCCTGACACCGGCGCATCGAGGAATTGCACGCCGGTAGCCGATGCTGCCGCGTTCATTTCGCGCGCCACGTCGGCCGAGGCGGTCGTGTGGTCGACGAGGATGGCGCCGGCATTCATGCCCGACAGCGCTCCCTTCGGCCCCGTGACGACGGCGCGCACGTCATGGTCGTTGCCCACGCACATCAGCACGATGGCGGCGTCGCGCGCCGCGGCCTGCGGCGAGGGCGCCTTGGCACCGCCATACGCCGCGACCCACGCGTTGGCCTTCGCTTCCGACCGGTTGTAGACGGTGACGTCATGGCCGGCGCGGGCGAGGTGACCCGCCATCGGATAGCCCATCACGCCCAGGCCCAGGAATGCCAGTTTCATCGTGTTCCCTTCATCGAATGATCGCCGCTCATCGCGGCGGCAAGGTGGCCCGCGCCGCGGCGATGGCGGCGCGCACCTGCGCGGGCGCGGTGCCGCCCGGATGATTGCGGCTTTCCACCGAGCCTTCGAGCGTCAGGCAGCCGTGCACGTCGTCGCCGATTTCCTGCGCGAACGCGCGCAGCTCGGCGACCGAAAGATCCGCGAGGTCGCAGCCTTTTGTCTCGGCGGCGCGCACGGCGCGCGCGACGGCCTCGTGCGCATCGCGAAACGGCAGGCCGCGGCGCACGAGGTAGTCGGCCAGATCGGTGGCCGTGGCGAAGCCTTCGCGTGCCGCATCGCGCATCCGCCGCGCGTTGACGTTCATGCCGGTGGCGACCAGGTCGGTCATGATCGCCAGGCAATCGGAGAGCGTGTCGACGGTGTCGAAGAGCGGTTCCTTGTCTTCCTGGTTGTCCTTGTTGTACGTCAGCGGCTGCGCCTTCATCAGTACCAGCAGCGACATCAGGTGGCCGATCACGCGGCCGGACTTGCCGCGCACCAGTTCCGGCACGTCGGGATTCTTTTTCTGCGGCATGATCGAGCTGCCGGTGCAGAAGCGGTCGGCCAGCGCAACGAACCCGAAGCGCGGGTTGGACCACAGCACCAGCTCTTCGGAAAAGCGCGACAGGTGCACCATGATCAATGCCGCCGCGGCCTCGAATTCGATCGCGAAGTCGCGGTCGGCCACGGCATCGAGCGAATTGCTGGCGATGCCGTCGAAGCCGAGCGCGCGCGCGACATGCATCCGGTCGATCGGGAACGACGTGCCCGCCAGCGCGGCGGCACCGAGCGGCAGCCGGTTGACGCGTTTGCGGCAATCGGCGAGGCGCTCGGCATCGCGCGCGAACATGGATTCATAGGCCATCAGGTGGTGCCCGAACGTGACGGGTTGCGCCACCTGCAGATGCGTGAAGCCCGGCATGATCGTGGCCGCGTGCTGCTCCGCGACATCCTGCAGCGCGCGCCGCAGCGCGGTCAGCTGCACCTGCAGCGCGTCGATCGCGCCGCGCAGCCACAGCCTGACATCGGTGGCGATCTGGTCGTTGCGGGAGCGTCCGGTATGCAGCCGCTTGCCGGCGTCGCCGATCAGTGCGGTGAGGCGCTTTTCGATGTTGAGGTGCACGTCCTCGAGATCGCGCGACCACACGAACCGGCCCTCGTCGATCTCGGCCCGGACCAGCGCCAGGCCGCGTTCGATGTCGGCCAGGTCCGAAGGGGTGAGGATGCCGGTGGCGGCCAGCATCCTGGCGTGCGCCAGCGAGCCGTCCAGGTCGGCGGTGGCCAGCCGGCGGTCGAAATCGACGGACGCGGTGAACCGCTTGACGATTTCCGTCACCGGTTCCGAGAAGCGTCCGGACCAGCCGGCGGCGGCGGGCAGGGACGGGGGCGGCGAGGAGTCGTTGGCGGCCATGGCGATGTGCGGAGGAAGGTCCAAAGCGCCGGCGGTGACGCCTGCCGACAATGCGGGCCGGGACGGGCCGGGCTTGCGGGTTGTAGAAGTCATCCCGGGTGCGGATGCCGGGGCGTTGCGCCGTCAAGCCCCCGGGCGGGCATGATGCTTGCATACTGGCACCGTTATGCGGTCGATTATAAAACACAACATGAAACTGCCGGCGGTGCCCGACCCCCGTAACCTGGGGACAATCCTGCGCACCATCGTGGCCGTCAACGCGGCAGCGGCGCTTTATGCCCTTGCACGCGCGGGCGGCGTGGTGGGCGCGCTCGCCGAATGGACGCGCGCCACGGCGGTGCTCGAACCCTACCTGTTCCTGGTGCTGGCCATCCTGTGGGCGCTGGGCCCGTGGCTCGTCCGGCAGCCGTTCCGGCTGGCGGCGGGCATCATCGCGCTGGTCGTGGTGCTGGTGGGCATCGGGCTCTTTGCGGTCATGCAGCACCTCGACCCGCAGCCCGCGGCCCACCTGCTCGAATGGCTGGTGTGGGGGCTCGTGGCCACCGGCGGCCTGCTCTACTACTTCCAGCTGCGCGCGCGGGCGCTGTCGCCCGCCATCTCCGAGGCCCGGCTGCAGGCGCTGCAGGCCAGGATCCGGCCCCACTTCCTGTTCAACAGCATCAATGCGGTGCTGTCGCTGATGCGCAGCGACCCCCGGCGTGCCGAGATTGCGCTGCAGGACCTGGCGGACCTCTTCCGCGTGCTGATGCGCGACAACCGCGACCTCGCGCCGCTGGCCGACGAAGTGGAGTTGTGCCGCCAGTACCTCGAGCTCGAGCAATTGCGCCTGGGCGAACGGCTGCAGGTGGACTGGAACATCAAGAGCATGCCCGGCGATGCGCTGGTGCCGCCGCTGATGCTGCAGCCCCTCCTCGAGAACGCGGTCTACCACGGCATCGAGCCGTCAAGCGCGACCGGCGTGGTCTCGATCAACCTGTTCCTGACGCGCGGCGAAGTGCACGCGATCCTGCGCAACCCTTACCGCGCCGAAGGCGGCAGCCACCACTCCGGCAACAAGATGGCGCTGGCCAACATCCGCGAACGTCTCGCGCTGCACTACGACGCCGAGGCCAGCCTCGAGTCCCGCGTCACCAAGGACAGCTACGAAGTGCACATCCGGGTGCCCTACCGCACGGCGGGGCCGGATCGCGCCGTGGATGCGCAGGCGCGCGCACACTCCGCCGGTCATTCGCCACGCCGCGAGTCCGGCAAGGGATCGATCGAGCGCGGCTTGCTGCCCACAGGCCTGGGTCTCGCCCGCCGTGAGGTGGTCCATGGCTGATCCGATGTTGCGCGTCCTGCTCGTCGATGACGAAGCGCCGGCGCGCCGACGGCTGCGCGACCTGCTCGATGACTGCAGCGCGGCGCTGCCGCTGGCGGTGGTCGGCGAAGCCCAGCATGGCCGCGAGGCGCTCGACCTTCTGCAATCCGCCCCTGCCGACCTGGTGCTGACCGACATCCACATGCCGGACATGGACGGCATCGAATTCGCGCGGCACCTCCTCAAGTTTCCGCATCCGCCGGTGGTGATCTTCACCACGGCCTTCCACGAACATGCGGTGCAGGCCTTCGAAGTCAATGCGATCGACTACCTGATGAAGCCGGTGCGCGTGCAGCGGCTGCTGGGCGCGCTGCAGAAGGTGCCGCGCCTGAAGCCCGTCAGCGCGGAGAAGCTCGCACAGCTCGCGTCGTGCGCGCGGCGCTTCCTGTCGGTGACGGAGCGCTCGCGCGTGGTGCTGGTGCCCATCGACGAGATCGTCTATCTCAAGGCGGAGTTGAAGTACATCACGATCCGCACCGCGCAGCGGGAATACCTGCTGGAAGAATCGCTGACCAAGCTCGAGACGGAGTTCGGGTCGCGCTTCATCCGCGTGCATCGCAACTGCCTCGTGGCGCGGACCTTCATCCGCGGCTTCGAGCGCCGCGTCAACGACGACGGCGACT
>JANNNM010000150.1:0-2495 GCA_031398535.1 Betaproteobacteria bacterium
GTGTTCACGCAGCCGCGCTTCGCCGCGGCCAGCCTGCTGTATCCGCCCTACGGCAAGGCGTACGAGCGCGTGCTGGCGCTGTTGCGCCGGCTGAACGGATAAGACCTGACCGGCAGTGCATGCCGGTCAGGTTGTTGCTGCGCGGTGTTGATCAGGACTTGGGCAGGATCACGGTGTCGATGACGTGAATGACGCCGTTGTCGGTCCTGATGTCGGTGGCGGTCACGATGGCGTTGTCGACCATCACCTTGCCGCCGTCGGCCTTGACGGTGATTGAAGCGCCTTCGACGGTCTTCACCATCCCGGGCTTGACGTCCTTGGCCATCACGCTGCCGGGCACGACGTGGTACGTCAGGACCTTGGTCAACTTGGCCTTGTCCTTCAGCAGTGCGTCGAGTTGATCCTTGGGGATCTTGGCGAACGCCGCATCGGTGGGGGCGAAGACGGTGAACGGTCCCTTGCCTTTCAGGGTGTCGACAAGGCCGGCCTCCTGCAACGCGACGACCAGCGTCTTGAAGTTGCCGTTGTCCTGCGCGGTCTGGACAATGTCTTTGGCGAGTACGGGTGAGGTTGCGACGGCCAGGGCCGCCGCGGCAATCAGCGAACGCATTTGCATCATGACTCCGGTAGGGTTGAGGCGATCTGAGCGCACCATGCGCGTCAGTTGCGCTACTAGGACCGGGTCAGTTCATTGCTTGTTCAACATTTAGATTGGACAAACACGGCAGATTGATTTTTTGTCCAGGCTGCGCTGCGGAGCTAACGGCCGGCCAGGTTGGGCCGACCGAAGCCCGTGCTCTCGCCCACTTCATGGACCACATGCGCACGGCCGACCAGCAGCGGGTCGACGGCGCCGATGCGTTCGGCATCCTTGGCAGCATAGGGCAGCGCGTGCAGCAGGTATCGCAGCGCATTGATGCGCGCGCGCTTCTTGCAGTCGGACTTGATCACGGTCCAGGGCGCATCCGCGGTGTCCGTATGGAAGAACATGGCCTCCTTCGCCAGCGTGTAGTCCTCCCACTTGTCGAGCGAGGCGGTGTCGATCGGCGAGAGCTTCCATTGTTTGAGCGGATGCGACTCGCGTTCCTTGAAGCGCCGGCGCTGCTCGTCGCGGCTGACCGAGAACCAGAACTTGAAGAGGTGGATGCCACTGCGCACCAGGTTGCGCTCGAATTCCGGCGCCTGGCGCATGAACTCGGCGTATTCATCGTCGGTGCAGAAGCCCATCACGCGCTCGACACCGGCGCGGTTGTACCAGGAGCGGTCGAAGAACACGATCTCGCCGGCCGTGGGCAGGTGCTGCACGTAGCGCTGGAAGTACCACTGGCCGCGTTCGCTTTCGCTCGGCTTCGACAGCGCGACCACGCGCGCGCCGCGCGGGTTCATGTGTTCCATGAAGCGCTTGATCGTGCCGCCCTTGCCGGCCGCGTCGCGGCCCTCGAACAGGATGATCACGCGCTGGCCGGTGTCCTTCACCCAGGCCTGCAGCTTCAGCAACTCCACCTGCAGGCTGTACTTCTGCCGCTCATAGTTCTTGCGCGACAGCAGGTTGCGGTAGGGATAGCCGCCCGTGCGCCAATCGTCGGCGAGTTCCTCATCGGGATCCGCAATGTCCTGTTCTTCATGCACGCGATGGCGGTTGAGCAGCGCGCGGGCCAGCGCCTGCGCGTCCGTCGGCGCGCGCTCGGCCAGCATTGCATCCAGCGCGTCGAGGTCGGCTTCAGTGGCCGCCGCGATGCGGTCCTTCACCACGAGCTTCTTGACGGCCGAGGGCGCGCGTTTGATCGGCGGACGTGTCGTGCGGGCCGAGCGTGTTCGGGGCGCCGCAGACTTGGCGGACGCGGCAGGAACGGGGGTCTTGCGGGTTGCCATCGGTAACCTCGGGAGCACGGCGTCCCGAAATCCTACAACGAAACGCCAGCGCAGGTCCGGAACGAAGACACCGCACGCCCAGTCCGGTCCCAAGCGGAAAGAATCGCAGATTCGACCGCGCGCCCAACGCGTTGGGCGCTAAGCCCAGCCGCGCGCAAAACGCCCGTAGTTACCACGCACTAAAAACAGCGCGACGTACTATCAACGATCACCGGCGCCCAACGGGCGCCGCGTGCATCGTGATAGTGCGTCGCGGAAACTTCTGGGCGCAGAGAGAACTATTTCGACGACGGCAGCTTCCCGACCACGCCCTCCACGTAATAGTCCATCTTGGACAGGTCGCCGTCGGTGATCGCCTTCCCCGCCGCCAGCCGTTCCTTGCCGGCGTTGTCCTTCATCGGGCCGGTGAACACATTGAGCTTCCCGGAGGCGATTTCAGCCTCGGTTTTCTTGACGAGTTCCTGCACGTCGGCCGGGACGACCTTGTTGTACGGCGCCATCTTGATCATGCCGTCCTTGATGCCGCCCCACACATTGTCCTGCGCCCACTTGCCGTCCACCGACGACTGCGCGATCTTCGTGTAGTAATTGCCCCAGTGATGGGTCACGGCCGTGAGGTGTGC
>JANNNM010000178.1:0-1984 GCA_031398535.1 Betaproteobacteria bacterium
CCACCACGACGCGCGCGGCGCCGCTCTGCATCGCGCGCTCGGCCACGCGCACCACCATCGTCTAGCAGGCGATGTCCGCCAGCGGCTTGCCGGGCAATCGCGTCGACGCATGCCGCGCGGGAATCAGGATGATGAAGGACACGATGCAGGCCTTGCGTTCAGGGCGTTATGCACACGCGCACCGTGCGGCGGAAGGCTCGCGGCGCCGGCGGCATCGCGCTACTCGTACTCGGCCGGCAAGAGCTTGCGCGCTTCTTCCTCGAGCATCACCGGGATGCCATCGCGGATCGGATAGGCCAGCCGCGCGGACTTCGACACCAACTCCTGGCGCTCGCGGTCGTACTGCAACGCACCCTTGGTGACCGGGCACACGAGCATCTCAAGCAGCTTTGAATCCACGAATCGTCTCCTCCACCAATGCCGTCAACGCGGGATCGAGCTGCGCGCGCACCGGCAGGTACCAGCAGCGCGCGTCGGCCATGCCCACGCATTTTACCGCGTCCTTCTGCGTCATCAGGATGGCCACCGCGCCGGGAAAGGCCAGGTCGGCCGGCGCGTAGGCGTGATGGTCGGGAAACGGGTGCTCGTGCGCCGTGATGCCCATCGCGCGCAGCATCGCGAAGAAGCGGGCAGGATTGCCGGTGCCGCACACGGCATGGACCGCCTGTCCCTGCCAGGCCGCAGGATCGGCCATGCGGGCCTCGTCCGCGATGTTGCGCCACGGCAGCGCGACATGATGCATCTGCGTCGTCCGCCCGGTGCGCGAAGCGGGAACGGCAGGCGCATCCGGCGCGACCAGCCGCACCACGGCATCCACCGACGACAGCCGGGCGGCCGTTTCGCGCAGCGGACCCGCCGGCAGCATCAGGCCATTGCCCAGTTCGCGATCCGCATCGACGACGGCGATTTCCATCGTCCGCGCCAACCGGTAGTGCTGCAGGCCGTCGTCGGCCAGGATCACATCGCATTCCGGGTGCGCCGCCAGCAGACCACGCGCCGCCGCGACGCGGTCGCGGCCGATCCACACCGGCAGGCGGAGCGCCGCAAAGATCAATGGTTCGTCGCCGACCACGCTCGGGGCGTCGCTGACGACCACCGCACGCGCGGTGGACGCCGAGCCGCCGTAGCCGCGGCTGACGATGCCGGGGTGCATGCCCCGCGCGCGCAGCGCTTCGGCCAGCGCGCAAGTCAGCGGCGTCTTGCCGGCGCCACCCACCGTGATGTTGCCGACGATCACCACCGGCACCAGCAGCTGTTCAGCGTGCAACACGCCACTGCGGAAGAGCGCGCGGCGCACCGCCACCACGGCGCGATATACGAGCGACAGCGGCCACAGCAGCGCCGCCAGCAACGTCACGCGCGGCGTGTACCAGGACCGGACGAGGACGTCCGCGGCGCTCACGGCCGCGGCCGGACCGGCGCGCACCCCGCCACTGACGATACGGGCATGCCCGCAGGGAAGCGCGAGAGACACGATCCGCCGCGCAAGCTGCGCGAGGATCGCCGGTTCACTTGGCCGGCGCCTGCGTCGCGAACGTGATGTGCACGAGGCCCGCCTGCCGCGCGGCCTCCATCACGTGGATCACCGACTGGTGCGTGGCGTTGGCGTCGGCGTTGATCACGATCACCGGATCCTTGGCGTCCGCCGCGGTGCGCTTCAGCATGTCCGCCAGCGCGCCGACCGTGGTGAACGTGAAGACCGACTTGTCGATCACGTAGCGTCCCTGCGCGTCGATGCCGACGTTGACCTCTTTCGGCCGCTGCTTGGCGGCGTCGGCCTCGGCCTCCGGCAGCGTGATCTGCAGCTCGGCCACGCGCTGGTACGTGGTGGTGACCATCAGGAAGATCAGCACGACCAGCAGCACGTCGATGAACGGGATCAGGTTGATCTCCGGTTCATCGATGCGGCGGCGGCTGAACTTCACGGGCGCGGGCTCGGGTGGGCGCTCAGGGCGCGCTCAGCTTGGCGTCCTGACCGAGAACC
>JANNNM010000180.1:0-10017 GCA_031398535.1 Betaproteobacteria bacterium
GCCGCCGCGGCAATCTGCGGGACATCGTCGATCGGACCTTCGATGATCAGCGCGCCCGCCATGCCGCTGCCTACCTGCATTGCGCTCGAGCCATGCAGGTGCGGGTGATACCAGTACGTGCCCGCAGGGTGGTCGTCGCGGATGTAATACTCGTACTGCCGCTCTTCACCGGGCTGGATGCCCTGGTCGGGATCGTCCACCACGAAGTCGCCATACAGCAGCGGCGGACTGGTGGTGTCCGGGTTGGTGTAGGGCGGCGTGGCCGGTTGCGGATAGATGTCCGGATACACGTGCAGGCCGTGCACGTGCAGGTTGGTGCTGTTGTGATAGCGCAGGTGCCGGGTGGGCGTGGGGTCCGGTGGATTGGGCGGCAGCCGGTTGATGATCTTGATGCGCAGCGTGTCGCCGACGCTCATCCGCAACGTCGGCGCCGGAATGGAGCCGAACATGTTGCGCAGCGTGACGATCGTGCCGTTGAAGGGGATCGTGAGGTACGACAGGATGATCGTCACATCAAGGAGCTTGTTGGCCGACTGGATGTTGAGTGGCTCCTTGAAGGTCTCGGTCGGGCCGGGGTTGGACTCGCCGCCGCCACCGCCGCATGCGGCCAGCACCGACGGCAGCACGACGCCGGCCGTGACGGTGACTCCCAGCTGCAGGAAGCCACGGCGAGAAAGTTCGTCGTTCTGGAGTTCGGTCATCTCGGCATCCCTCAGGCAATCTGCACGGCAAGCAACGGTGTCGGGTGGAGCTGCTCGCGCGCGGCGGCGCCCAGCTGGCCATCCGCGTTGCTGCCCCAGCCATGGAGCGCGCCGGCCATCAACGCCGCGGCATGGGCTTGTCCCGCTGCAATCGCACGCACCTTCGACAATCCCGCGATGCGGGTCGGGACAGCGCGATCCTCGGCATCGCCCAGGCCCAGCTGACCGAGGCTGTTCCAGCCCCACGCATACACGTTGCCGCTGTTGCCCAGGGCCAGTGAGAAATACATGCCTGCCGCCAACGCCTGCACGCGTTCCGGCAATGCAACCGGAAGTGGCGTCGTCGCGTAGGCAGGCGCAGCCTGCCCGAGTTGACCGTGATTGTTGCTGCCCCAGGCCAGTACGGTGCCCGTGGTGGTCAGCGCCAACACGTGCGTGCTGCCGGCTGCCACCGCCGTCACCTTGTGCGGCAACTGCACCAGCGTCGGCGTCTCCACGGGTTGTAGGTGCCCGAGGCCGAGTTGCCCCGCCGCATTGCCGCCCCACGCATAGAGCCGCTGGTCCTGCGTGAGGGCCACCATGTAGCCCTTGCCCACCGCCAGCGTGCGCGTGGCCGGCAGCCCGGCGACGCGCGCGGGCGGCGCTTCGAACGGCGCGCCCATGCGACCGAGCGCGCCGTCGAGATTCAATCCCCACGTGAACACGGCGCCGGCGTGGTCGATGGCGGCGAACTGGAATTCGCCGGCCACCACTTCGCGGGCGCGCGCGATATCGTCGAACAGCATCGGTGTCGCGACCGCGACCGCGCCGACGCGGCCGTCGATGCCGGCCCCCTTGGCGCCCCAGATCGCTACCTCGCGTTGCACGGTGATGCCGAGGCTGATGCCGTGTCCTGCCGCCACTGCCGTCAGCGGTTCGCGCAGCAGCACCTCCACGGCCCTGGTCGGCGCGGGTGTCGTGCAGTACTCGGGCGTGCCGGAGGGGACGCGACCGCTGCCGTCACCGCCCCAGCCGATCACCTTGCCTGAGGCCAGCAGCGCCAGTGTGTGGTCGCGGCCGCAACTGATGGACGCGACCGCGTGGCCCTTCGCAGGGGAAGCACTCATCGCGGCCCGATCGTCGTGGCTGCGCCGACGGTCGGCGTCACCAAGCGCCGTGCATCGTGAAACTCAGGTGTCGAAGTCTTCATGTTGCCTCGCCGTCCTTAAGTTTGCCGACCAGTTCCACATACGCCTGCATTGCGTCCGCTGCCGCCGTGCCCTTGCGCGCGCTCCATGCATCATATTTTGCGCGATTGACCATGTCGAGCGCGCCCGGGCGTTCGCCGGAGGCATCGCCGACGGTCGCCTGCTTGTAAAGCGAATACAGTGCCAGCAACGCATCGTTGTCGGGCGCCTTCTTCATCGTCTTCGATGCGGCAATCGCGGCCTCGAAGGAGGTCTCGAGCGCCGACGGTCCGGAGGCCACGGGATCGGGCTCGCCGAAGAACGCATCCTCCCGGTCGACATCGTCCGCGAACCAGCGGGCCTCGAGCAGCTTGCCGCCGTGGAACGCCAGCAGCAACGCGCCCTGCGACTCGAGGCTGGCATCCTCGCGCGACGCCACCAGCGTGGCCGGCACCAGCGCCACGCCGCGATTGAACGTGGGCGAGCCGAAGGCCGTGAAGCGCGGCGCGCCCCCGGCGGCAATGCGACTGGCGAAGGACGCGAAGGTCTTGCCCGCGTGCGCGCCGGACACGCGGTTGACCCCCGGCTGCACCCACGCGAGATCGGGAATGGAGAGATCGCGCAAGCCGGTCCAGTCACCTTCGGCAAGACGGTGCGTCGCGGCCGCGACGGCTGCATGCAGCGCTTCCGGCGTCATTTTCGGCTCGTTGGCCAGCGACGACGTCGCGCCGGGCAGTGCCGCGCCGAAGAACTCCAGCACGTTCTTGGCCACGATCTCGCGGTCATTGTCGACGCAGACCATGTGATAGCTGTCCTCCAGCACCACCATGCGCGCGCGGCCGCCGCCGATCTTCTCGACGAGGAAATTGGCCGAGCGCAGGCTGGTCAGCTCGTCCTCGCGCGCATGCACGATCAGCGTCGGACAGCGGATGTCCTGCGCACCCTTCATCACGAAGCCGCGCAGGCGGTCCACCTGGCGGATGCATTCGAGCGGCACCCACCGGTAGTGGAAGTTCTCGCCGCGTTCGAACTTGGCCTTGACGATGGCGCGCAGCTGCTCGTTCTTGATGCCGAAAGGATCCTCTTCCTCGATCTTCATCGTGCGGCCGATGCCGGGCACGTAGTACATCAGCGGCCGCAGCCCGCGATACCACGGCGTCGCCCAGCCATCGATGTAGACAGGCGGCGCCAGCAACACCAGCTGGCCCTTGGCATGACGCTCGAGCTGCGCCAGCGTCGCCGCCAGCAGCGCGCCCATGCACATGCCCATGATGTGCAGCTTCGGATGCTGGTCCTTGATCTCGCGATACTTGGCGACCACGGCATCGATCCAGTCCTCGGCCGTGACGTTGGCGAGATCCTCGGGCGTGGTGCCGTGTCCGGGCAACGTCAGCGAGTGCGTGACGAAACCCGCATTCTTCAATCGCTTGTGCATCGAGCCCAGGTCGTACTGCGTGCCGCCAAGGCCGTGGATCAGGAACACGGCGTCCTGGGTCCCGGCCGCCGCTGGCGGCGTGGCAGGACCAGCAGGAGCCGCAGGCGCGACGGCTTCGGGCGCAGCCATCTCGCTCAACGGATTACCCTCCGCGCTGTCGCGCTGCGAGTCAAGCTGCGCCTGGGGCGGCCCGGCGCGCTCATGCCACAGCGCGGGCGGTGGAGGCCGTCCGCACGATGCCGGCGATGCGATGCAGCGTGCCTTCATGGTCGCGGATCGGTCGCGCGTCGTCGGTGGCCTTGACCATCTGGCCGTCGGCACCCGTCAACGTGTAGTCGAGCACGTCATCGTCGAGCGCGCCGCGGCCCCGCGATTCGAAGTGCGCAGTCACGCGCTCGCGATCCTCCGGCGCCACCATCGCCAGCCAGTCAGCCAGCGTGGACAACTGCACCGGCGTGCGGCCGAGGAGCTGCACCGAGTCGCCGGTGACAACAAGGCGCCCGCTGACCGGATCCCACTCGTACGCCAGCAGCCGGTGCGCGCCGATCGTCGCCTCGAAGCGCGTTTTCCATTCGCGCGCGGTGCGGACCGCGTTGCGCTGCGCGGCAGCCAGAACCGCGATCAGCAATCCGGTCAGCGCAATCGCCAATGCATAGGCCTCCACTTCAAGCTCCGGGTCGCCGGTAAACCCGGCCACGCCCGCAAAGGGGCCCTCGCCCTGCGCCGTGTTGACCATCGCGATCAGCGCACCGATGAACGCCACCACGGTCGCGCCACGCGCGCCCCACAGCAGGCCGACGAGCGCCATGAACACGATCGGGATGTACGTGAGGGTGGGACCGGCGGAGCCGAAGATCCGCTTCTCGACGGGGCGGTCGAAGAGCAGCCACATCACGGCCAGGAACAGCACCGCCGCCACCGCCCCGGCGACGAACACGGGCATCGGCATGCCGCCCGAGCGCTTGGCGCGCATCTGCGACCACGCGATCATCATCGGCGCCACCAGCAACGTGCCGAGGAAATTGGAAAGTGCCCAGATCTCGAATGTCTGCGCGCCGGTCGTGCCACCGTCGGCGATGTGCCAGAACGTGGCCAATGCCGCACCGATCAGCGCCAGTGGCAGCGCGCCACCCAGAATGATGGCGACCAGTTCGCGCGCGCTGTCGAGACGCGCCGGCAATGGGGTCAGCCGGGAGACGAAGAAGGCGGCCGCGCCGCACGCGATCACTTCGATGAAACCGTAGCCGGCGGAAGCGAGCGGTCCGCTGCCCAACCCGATCGCAAAAGCGGTGGCACCTACCCACCCGCCCACCAGGATGACCGGCCAGCGCGCACGCTGCAGAGACAGCAACAAGCCGAACACGACGCCACTGGGCAGCCACACGGTCCAGGCATCGGCGGGCGAGTACGCCACCGCTGCGGAGATCGACGCCAGCGCGACGTAGGCGGCGGCGACAAAGACGGCGAGTAACAATTGCTGCACAGGAGATCCTTTGCTGTTGGCAGTTTCGCCGCGCCGCAACCGGAGTTGCGCTACCGCACGGACGCCCGCAGTTGTTCGAGAAAGCGACGATGCGTCAGAACCCATGCCACCGCCGGCGCCACCGCCGGCAGGATCAGCGATCCGAATTGATACGCGAACGCGATCATCTCACGCTGCATCGCGCTGAATCCAGCCTGCGATGCGATCAGCGGCGACGACGTGATCGCGATGTTCTTCAGGAAGTCGGCCAGCACACCCCACGTCATGAACGGGACGAGCGCGACGTAACCGATGGCCATCGCGCGCACGCGCCACCCACCCGCTGCCAGCGTCAAGGCGGCGAAAAGGGGCAGGCCGAACGCATACAGCAGCATGTTGACGTCGACGCTGACGATGCCCGCCGTGTCGGTGCGCCCGGGCTTCAGCGTGGTGAGGAACGACAGCGTCGCACCGTCGGCGCCGACGCTGCGCACGAGGTCGCCGAAGGCGGCGTTGGTGATGATCGTCGCCAGCATCCGCACCGGCCACAGCAACAGGGGTGCTGCGAAGTACCAGATGACGAACGTGACCGGCAACCACGCCAGCGCCGTCAGCACGAAGCGCGACAACGACGGGCGGGACGCAACGGGCGTTGTCACGGGATGGCGTCAACCTGGCGCAAGGGCAGCGGGGGGCGGCGCGCCTGGCGGGTCACCCGGCATGGCCGGCACGCGGCGCACCCACACCAGCCACACGACCAGCACGTCCAGCATGATCAGCGCCTGCCACACGTAGAGGTGCGCCCACTCGAAGACCTGGAAGCTCCACTGGCCGAGATAGAAGAGGCTGATCACGCGCACGACGTTGAGCGCCTGCACCGCGACCACGCCGATTGCGAAGCCCAGTACCTTGTAGCGCCACGGCGCCGGATACGCGAGGATCGCGGCCAGCAGCACCAGCGTGGCTTCAACGCCATTGCAGCCCGCTTCGATGGAGACCGCGAAGCCGTTGGAAGCGCTGCGGATCACCTTGCCGCTCGCCACCACGTCGGCGTCGAACAGCGTGACGATCGAGGTCGAGATGGCTGCCAGCGCGTTGGTCCAAGGCACCACGATGAACGTCTGCGCCCATGGCGTCAGCTCGAGTCCGAACAGCACGGCCAGCAGCACGATGAACAGGACGAAGAAGCGAACCATGCGGCATTCTACCGGCGCGGGCAGCGCGGCTTCGTCCTGTCGATCACGCCCGCGCGAGCGGCGGATTCTTCGCGAAGTAGCGGGCGATGCCGCCGTGCATCGACTCGGCGAACTTCTGCTGGTGCCGGTCGCTGCGGAGCTTCTGCTCTTCGTCGGGATTGGAGATGAAGGCCGTCTCGACCAGGATCGACGGGATGTCCGGCGCCTTCAACACCGCAAAGCCCGCCTGCTCCACGCTGGCCTTGTGCAGCGTGTTGTGCGTGCCGATGCCTTCCAGCACGTGCCGCCCGACCTTGAGGCTGTCATTGATCTGCGCGGTCTGCGACAGGTCGAGCAGCGTGCGGGCGAGCACCGGATCGCGGCGGTCGAGATCCACGCCGCCGATCAGGTCGGCCGAGTTCTCCTTCTGCGCCAGCCACTTCGCGGCCGCGCTGGTGGCGCCGCTCTCGGACAGCGCGAACACGGACGACCCCTTGGCCCGCGCCTCGCGGAAGGCGTCCGCGTGCACGGAGATGAAGAGATCAGCCTGCACGCGCCGCGCCTTCTGCACGCGCTGCGCCAGCGGGACGAAGTAGTCGGCATCGCGCGTCAGCATCGCGCGCATGTTGGGTTGCGTGTCGATCAGCGCCTTCAGCTTGCGCGAGATGGCCAGCACGACATCCTTCTCGTGCGTGCCGCGCGGGCCGATCGCGCCAGGATCCTCGCCGCCGTGGCCCGGGTCGATCGCGATCGTGATGGGACGCGACGCGGGCCAGGCGCGCGCCTCGGTGCGGGCCGCCGGCGCGGGCTTGTCGGCAGGCCGGGCCGGCGCCTTGTCGGCAGGCTTCTCCGCCAGTTTCTCGGGAACCTTGTCCGTCGGCCTGTCGGCAGGACGTTCCGCGAGCTTTTCCGGCAGCACTTCCGCGGGTGCCGGCGCCGCACGCTCCTTCACGCGTTCCGCTTCGAGCAACGCCATCAGCGGATCGAGCGGCACCGGCGGATAAAGATCAAGCACCAGCCGGTGCCCGATGTCGCCCACCGGCGGCAACGCGAAGAGATCGGGCTTCACCTCGGTCTTCAGGTCGAAGACGATGCGCAGTGTCGTCGCGGACTTGCGGCCGACGCGGATCGCGCCGAGATACGGGTCCGCTGCCTGGACCCGCGTGGGCATCGTCGCAATTTCCTGCGAGAGTTCGACGCCTTCGAGGTCGATGACAAGGCGCTCGGGATTCTTCAGCGCGAACATCGCGTGGACCAGCGGCGTGCCGGACTCGACGATGACGCGCGTATATTCCTCCGCCGGCCAGACCCGCGCCGAGGCGATCCGCACGGCCTGCGCCCATAGGTCCGGCATGATCAATCCCGCCGCGGGCAGCACCAGCCACTGGCAGATCCGGCGGCGCTCGATGCTTACGGCGACGCGACCGGCACCAGGCCCGCCGCGCGCACGGCCGCTACGCATGGCTGCCCTGCCGGCGTCGCGGCGCGCAACGCCAGCACCCGCCCGCCGTCGTGCGCGGCCGGCGACAGCGCCACGTCGAGGTCGGGTTGCGGGAGCAGATCACCGATGCGCTCCGGCCATTCGACCAGGCACACGCTGTCGGGACGGAAACACTCGGCAAGTCCGGCTGTTTCCCATTCGCTTGGATCGGCTAACCGATAAAAATCAAAGTGATAGAAGTATAAACTCGAAAACGGATAATGTTCAACCAGCGTGTAGGTCGGGCTCTTGACCGGCCCCGTCCAGCCCATGCCGCGCAAGGCCCCGCGGACCAGCGTGGTCTTGCCCGCGCCCAGATCGCCGTGCAGTGCGATGACCATCCCACCCGTCGCCGCGCGGGCAATGGCCGCGCCCGCGCGTTCAGTCGCAGCGATGTCGTCGAGTTGGTAGCGGTCGCTCATGATCCGGTTTGTCGTCGCTGGCAGGATGGCCACCACGTTGGGCGCCATCTTCAGTGGCCCGAAAGCATAACCGCAATGCGCTAGGCTTCTGCCGATGGCACCCGAACCTTCCCTCCCCGGCCCGTCGGGGCAACGCGACTGGACCGCGCTTGCCGCCACGGTGGTGGCCTGGGGACGCGACCTTGGTTTCGAAGACGTCGGCATCACCGATACCGACCTCGCGGCCGAGGAACCGAAGTACGCGCGCTGGCTGGCCGCGGGCCGGCACGGCACGATGGACTACATGGCGCGGCATGGCACCGCGCGCTCGCGACCGGCTGAACTCGTGCCCGGCACCATCCGCGTGATCTCAGTCCGGATGAACTACTGGCCGCCCGTCGCCGCCGATCCGGACGCAACCCTTGCGGACCGCGAGCGCGCCTACGTTGCCCGCTACGCGCTCGGCCGCGACTACCACAAGGTACTGCGGCAACGGCTGCAGCAGCTGGCCGACCGCCTCGCCACCGAGGTCGGCCCCTTCGGCTACCGCGTGTTCACGGACAGCGCGCCCGTGCTGGAAGTCGCGCTGGCCGCTAAGGCAGGTCTTGGGTGGCGCGGCAAGCACACGCTGCTGCTGACGCGGACGATGGGCTCGTACTTCTTCCTGGGCGAGCTCTACACCGACCTGCCGCTGCCGCCCACGGCTCCGGTCGAGAACCACTGCGGCACCTGCACTGCCTGCATCGGTGCGTGTCCCACCGGTGCGATCGTTGCACCCTATGAGCTCGACGCGCGGCGCTGCATCTCGTACCTGACGATCGAGTTGAAGGGCAGCATTCCGGAAGACCTGCGTCCGCTGATCGGCAACCGTGTCTACGGCTGCGACGATTGCCAGCTGGCCTGCCCGTGGAATCGCTTCGCGCAGGCGGCTTCGGCCCATGACTTCAGGGACGTGCGCAACGGCCTCGACCAGGCGACGCTGGTGGAACTCTTTGCATGGACTGCCGCCGAATTCGACGCGCGGATGAAGGGCAGCGCCATCCGCCGCATCGGCTACGAGCGCTGGTCGCGCAACCTTGCCGTGGGCCTCGGCAATGCGCCGCCCGCCGCGGACATCGTGGCCGCCCTGGCGGCCCGCGCCGACGACCCCTCGCCACTGGTGCGCGAGCACGTCGCGTGGGCGCTGGCGCGGCAGCGCGCCGCCGCCTGAACGCGGTTCAGGCGCCCTTGCCCGGCGGCGCCCACGCCTTCAGGAACGCGATGAACTTCGCGTGATCGTAGTCCTTGCCGGTCTCGAGCGCGCCGGTGTCCTGCGAATGGAGCAGCTTGCCGTCACCGTCCAGCACAAAGAGGTGGGGATACCCGACGATCTTCGGCCAGCGCGACAGCAGCGCCTCGTTCTTGTTTTCCTTCGACCAGTTGACTTTCACCCACACGTAGCCGTTGTCGCGCAGCGTGCGCACGTCGGCGTTGGCGCCGATGAAGCGGTCGAGGATGTGGCACCACGAGCACCATTCGCCTCCGACGTCGACCAGCACGCGTTTGCCCTGCGCCTTCGCCTGTGCGGCCGCGGCGGCCACATCGGCCACAGCATCGCGCGCGGGATCGAATTTCGCAGGCAGGGATTGGGCCACGCTGGATGCTGCGAACGCAAGCGCCAGCAATGCAACGGTGGAACGATTCAGGAGCGTCGAGATTTTCATGGTCAGCGGATGAGTTGGTTCATAGACACGATGGGCAGCATGATCGCCAATACGAGCACCAGCACGATCGCCCCCATCACCACGATCAGCGCCGGCTGCAGCAGCGCGGCGAGCCACGCCAGCCGGCGCTCGGCGTCGCGTTCGAGTTCCTCGGCAGCGCGCGCCAGCAAGGGGGCCAGACGCCCGCTCTGCTCGCCACTGCTTACGAGATGCAGCAACACCGGCGGAAACACGTTCTGCTCGCGCAACGCGCGCGACAATGCCACGCCCTCGCGGACCAGCGCGCCGGCGCGCCGCGCCGCCTCCGCCATCGGAATGGTGCGCACCACGTCGGCGGCGGCTTCGAGCGAGCGCAGCAGCGGCGCGCCGCTGCCGACCAGGATCGACAGCGTGCTGGCGAAGCGCGCGGCATCGAGGCTGCGCACCAGGCGGCCTGCAACTGGCAGGCGCAACAGCAGCGTATGCCACCGCGCGCGCAATGCGGGCTGCCGGCG